>JAGPKU010000131.1 GCA_018053845.1 Syntrophobacterales bacterium | reverse complement strand
GTGTTTTCTTCTTGCGGAGGCTGACGGACCGTCAGCCCGGGTACTTCCGGATGACGGCGCTCACGACGCCGCCCACGCGCAGCTCCGAGCGGGCGCGGATAGGCGGGTACTTCGCGTTGGCCGCCTCCAGGAACACGTCCTTCCCCTTGCGGCGGAAGAACTTCAGCGTCCACTCGCCGTCGACCTCGGCGATCACGATGTCGCCCGATTTCGGTTCGCGGCCCTTCTCGATGACGACCAGGTCGCCCGGGTGGATCCCCTCGTCGATCATGGAATCCCCCGAGACCCGCAGGAGGAACGACGTGCCGGGTTTTGTGATGAGGTACTCGTCGAAGGAGATGACGTCCCGGAGCTCTTCCTCGGCCGGGGAGGGGAAGCCGGCGGCCACGTCGCCCACCATGGGCAGGCCGAAGGCCCGCCTTGCAGGGGAGAGGAACCCCCGGGCGTCCTTTTCCAGGATCCCGGCGGCCAGCAGCTTCCGCACCCAGAAGTGGACGACGGCCTTGGAGCGGACCCCCAGGACGGCCATCATCTCCGAGTAGGTGGGCATCCGCCTCCGGTCCCGGTAAAACCCGGCGATCTCCTTTTCCACCAACTCGAGTGTCCTGTTTCCTCTCATGGCACCAGGCTCCGGGTATCGGGCTTCAAACACATGAAAAATCTTGATCTGGGCTGACCTCCCGGTACGCGCCGAGACGGCGAGAGAGCGGCCAGCGGCTTGTTGCGCCTCGAGCCTTTTGCCCGTCGCCGTGTGTCTGCAGTTTATAGAACGATCGTTCTATTTGTCAAGGGAAAAGTGAGGGGCCGCAAAAAATTTCTTCCGGCGGCCGGGACAGGCCCGGACGGGAAGGTTTCCGCGTCGGCCAAGGGCCGTTTTTCGTTGACAGAACCGGGGATCGACGGTAAGAAATCGGCGGCTCGAAGCGCGGCGCCGAGCCCCCCGGCTTCACCATCGGCTCCACGAAAGAGAGAGGAGGAGGGCATGAAGGTTCTGGTCACGTACTACACGCAGACGGGCAACACGGAGAAAGTCGCCAAGGCCATCTACGATGCCGTGGCGGCGCAGAAGGAGATCCTGCCCGTGGCGCAGGCCGTCCCGGCCGGGTACGATCTCGTCTTCTGCGGGTTTCCCGTCCACGCCCACAGCGTTCCGGGAAAGATGGCGGAATTCATCAAGGGGCTTCCCAAGGGGCAGAAAGTGGCCTTTTTCGCAACCCACGGGTCCCTGCGCGGCGGCCAGCTCCCGAGGCAGGCCTTCGAGAGCGCGGCGGGGCTCGCCGCCGGTCTCAAGGTCCTGGGCCAGTTCGGCTGCCGGGGCAAGGTGGATCCGAAGGTCATCGATGCCCTCGTGAAGAAGCCCGAGCACAAGGCCTGGGCCGAGGAGGCACGGGGCGCCGACGGGAACCCCGACGCGGCGGACCTGCAGGAGGCCGCGGAGTTTGCGCAGGCCATGGTGGTCAAGGCCTATTGATCATGCAGCGGGCCGCCCCGGCCCGCCGCACCCTCAACCGGGAGGCCGTGGGATGGTGATACGCAGGCCGGTGGCCGCGGGGGGCGGCAAGGGTCCGCTTGTCTACAGGGACGCGGGGACCCTCGAAACCCGCAGCGGGGGCGGGTGCCTGTCGCTCTTCGGCATTCCCTTCCTGATGGCGGGCCTGTTCATCATGACGATCCCCCTCGGGCTGATCCCATTCGAGGAGCGCCCCGAGGGGCCGCTCTTCTCCGTTTTGATCGTCCTGTTCGGCTCCGTGTTCGCCGTTGTCGGGGCCGCTCTTGTATTCGGGCGCAGCGGGATCATCCTGGACCGGGGGCGGGGGCGGATCGTCCGGTGGTGGGGGCTTCTCGTGCCCATGAGGCGCGTGGAGCACATGCTGGACTCGGTGCGGCAGGTGGAGATGGACTTCTCCCGCGGCGACAGCGATTCCGCCGACACGTGGCCCGTGAAACTCTCCGGCGAGGGGATCGCGAAGCCCATCACCGTCGTGCAGCCGACAGGGTTCGCCGAGGCGAGGCAGGCGGCCGAGGAGCTCGCGCGGTTCCTGCGAAAGCCCCTCGTGGACACGTCCGCGGGCGAGAGGGTGACCCGCGATCCGGAGCACCTCGACGAGCCCTGGCGAGACCGGGTGCGCCGGACGGGGCAAGCGAAGGCCCCCGTGCCGCCCGAGCCGCCGGGGATGCGCACTCGCGTCGAGCGAACGGCCGAGGGGTACGTGTTCCATATTCCCGGGCCGCCGCTTCGCTGGTTTCACTATCTCCCCGTGCTCTTCCCCGTCGTTTTCGCGGCCGCGATGGCCTGGTTTTTCCTGCCGGCCCTCCTCAGGCTTCCCATGCCCGACGTGATTCGATATGTCGTCCTGGGGTTCATCGGCCTGTTCTTCGTCGCCGGCCCCGTCGTCTCGGCGCTCCTGAACGTGCTGCGCCTGAAGAACCGGTTCGAGCGCGTCACCGTCACGAAGGCCTTCCTGCGCGTCGAGTCGCTCAAGCAGGGCAAGCGCACCGCCGTTGAGATCCCCGTCGACGAGCTGGAGGACCTCGTGGCGCCCACGGCGAGGTCGCTGATGGATTCGGTCGAGGTGCCCGGGATGAAGAAGGCCCCGCCGGGCGACATCGGGACCCCCCGCATGCCCGACGGGCGGCCCGTGCCCCGGCTGCTCCTGTCGATCATGAAGACGGCGGGCTCGAGAGGCATCACGGCCCGCAGCGACAGGGCCGTCGTCGAGTTCGCCGCCGGGCTCGACGAAGCGGAGACGGCCTACCTGTTCGCCCTCACCCGGGCAGCGATCGCGGGCTGAGAAAAGGGGTCCGCCTCGAAGGCCCCGGCGGGCGGGGCACATCGCCCCGAAAGACCGCACCTCGCGGGCCGAACCGGACGGGGCGGCAGGGTCCGGGGAATCGCCCTTGACAAACGGCCCGTTTCGTTGGAAGTGGCTGTCAAGGACCGTTATCGATCCCGCCCCGGAGCGTTCATGCGCAAGACCGTGTTCGAGAGCCCGTTTTGCAGCGGCCTGTTTCGCGCCCTGTCCCTGCTGTTCCTGAAACTCGCCGGGTGGCGGCGGGTCGGCCGCGTCCCCGATCTGCCCCGCTACGTCATGATCGGCGCCCACCACACCTCCAACTGGGACGCGCCGATCGCGATCGCCATGGTGTTTGCCTTCCGGCTCAAGGCCCATTGGCTGGTCAAGCACACCGCGTTCCGGTGGCCCTTCCGCGGGGTCCTGCGATGGCTCGGGGGGATCCCGATCGACCGGACGCAGTCGGCCGACGTGGTCGACCGGATGATCGGCGTGCTGCGGGAGCGGGCGGAGTTCGTCATGCTCCTGGCGCCCGAGGGAACCCGAAAGAAAGTGACGCGCTGGAAAACGGGGTTCTACCACATCGCCCGCGGGGCCGGCGTCCCGATCGTGCTGTCCTTCCTGGATTACGCCCGCAAGGAGGGGGGGCTGGGGCCCGTCTTTTATCCCACCGGTGATTTCGAGGCCGACATGCGGGAGATCCTCGCTTTCTACGCCGGCGTCACGGGCAGGCACCCCGAGAGGATGGGTGCATTGGAGGTCCCGCGGGGCTGAGGTCGAACGGGGTCATCGCCCATGGCGTTGCTGTTTGATGCCATCATCGTCGGCGGGGGGCCTGCAGGCGCAGCGGCGGCGAAGGCCTGCGCCGAAGGCGGGCTCCGGGCGCTTCTCGTGGAGAGAAACGCGCTTCCGAGATCGAAGGCCTGCTCGGGCATCCTCGTGCGCGCCTCGGTGGATTTTGTTTCCCGTCATTTCGGTGCGATTCCCCCTGACGTCCTCGCCGAACCTGCGGCCCTTCAGTCCCTGAGAATGCATTTCCCCTCGGGCCGGACGCTGGATGTCCCCCTCGGGGGCGCATTCGTGAGACGGGGGCCCTTCGATCAATGGCTCCGCCGCGCAGCAGGGGTCGAGATCTCCGAAGGCACAACGGCGAGATCTTTCGAGGAGAGCGCAGACGCGGTCACGGTGCAGTGTACGCGAGGGCCGGGGGAACCCCTGGTCGTGCAAGGGCGGGTGCTCATCGCCGCCGACGGAGGGACCTCGCGCATCGTGCGCGCGACAGCCCCGGAGAGGCACGGCAGGCTCGCCTGGTACACGGCCCTCCAGGAGGCATGGACCGCCCCCTGCGGGCTGGAGCCCGGCTGCTTCCACTTCTTTGCGTATCCGTCCATCTCCCCCTACGCATCGGCGTACGTGAAGGACGGAAAAACCGTTCTCGAGGTCGTCGCCGCTGCCGGAGACTCCGCGAAGGCTGCCATGAGCCGGTTCAGCGAG
>JAGPKU010000130.1 GCA_018053845.1 Syntrophobacterales bacterium | reverse complement strand
CTCATCATGCGGCTTCTCAAGGAAAAAGGGGTCGAGCTCACGCGGATCGCCCTCGGGGTGCCCGTGGGCGGCGATCTGCGCTACACGGACAAGATGACGCTGGCCAAGGCGATGGAGCACCGCCGCGAGATGTAGGCACTCATGCCGCCGCCTTTCCCGGCGGCTTCACGTCGCTGTATTACCCTCCGCAGGATGCTTCCGTCCGCAGCCGGCTCTTCCGGATCAGACCCACCCCCAGCCAGATCAGCACGGCTGCGAAGAGGACCCGCAGGGCCTGCTCCGGCAGGACGTTGGCCACGGTGCCGCCCAGGAAGGACCCCAGTACGATCCCCGCGGCCAGGCCGGGCAGAATGCCCGTGACGACATTGCCCAGCCGCCAGTGCGTGTACGCGCCTACGGCCGCCGCCGGCACCATGCCCAAAAGCGAGCTCCCCTGGGCGATGTGCTGACCCATCCCGACGAAGAGCACCATCCCCGCAACCAGGAACGCCCCCCCTCCGATGCCCAGCAGCCCCATGATAAAACCCGTTGCAAGACCGGTGCACGCAAGGGCGGCCAGCGCCGGCCAACCGGCCGGCGCCCTGACGGCAAGGACCCCCAGGTGGGGTTTTGCAACCAGCAGGGCGGACACGACGAGCAGCAGACAGCCGAAGAGAAGCTGCAGCTTCCATTCGGACAGGATCGAGCAGGCACGGGCGCCCGCCCGGGACGTCAGGGAGGCCGCCGCGGCCAGGACCAGGGCCGCCGTGACATCGACGTTTCCGGCCCTGGCGTAGGCCAGGGCCCCCGCGAGGCCGGCCACCACGACGATCGAGAGACTCGTGCCATGGGCGCGGGACTGCGGCAGCCCCAGCAGCCGGGTCATCATGGGGATCATGACCAACCCCCCGCCCAGCCCCACGAGGCTTCCGAAGACCCCGGCAATGAAACCGATCAGGACACTCATCGCATTTCTCCAGCCCGAAGGCGAAAAAAGGTAACACAAAACAGGGTCTTATATCTACTCCGGAGTGCCGCCCCGGGCACCCGGATCGGTCGGTAAAAGGCGAAAAACATGTGAAAAGTTAGCACTTTGGTATTGACAGGCCTTCCCGATTCGGATACAGGAATTTCCCTGTAATGGGGGTTTACGCCAGTCCTTTTTCGTTCACCACGAAAATCCATCCGGGGGAGAATCACCGATGATCGAGATCAGATGGCATGGAAGAGGCGGCCAGGGCGCCGTCACGTCCGTCGAGATGCTGGCCCTGGCGGCCATCGAATCCGGCAAGTACGCCCAGGGCTTCCCGGCGTTCGGGCCGGAGCGGCGCGGCGCTCCCGTCATGGCATTCAACCGCATCGCCGACAAGCCCATCAAGATCCGTTCGGGCATCTATCAGCCCGACGTGGTCGTTGTTCTCGATCCGAGCCTCGTGGGTCTCGTCCCCGTCACCGACGGGCTCAAGCCCGGGGGCATCCTGATCGTCAACACGTCGAAGCCCGCCGAGGAAATTCGCAAGAAGCTGAATTACAAAGGCAAGCTGTTCACCGTCGATGCCACGCAGATCGCGAGGCGCGAGCTGGGCGTGCCGATCACCAACACCACCATGCTCGGGGCCGTCCTCAAGGCGACGGGCGTTCTGAGCCTCAACGCCATGAAGTCGCCCGTCGAGCATCGTTTCGGCCGCGTGGCGGTGAAGAACCTCACGGCCATGAAGCGGGCCTTCAGCGAACTCAAAGCAGCAAAAGCCGCCTGATCGACAAGAGGTTTTCACATGGCAAAGAAAAAGACAGAGCAGAAAAAGTGGCCCGAGAAATGGCATGAGCTCAACCCCGGCTGCATGGTCTTCGCCGCGGGCAACGCCGCGAACTACAAGACCGGGAGCTGGAAATCCCAGCACCCGGTCTGGGACAACGCCAAGTGCATCAAGTGCGGGATCTGCTACATCTTCTGCCCCGAGGGGTGCATTCAGGAGACGAAGGACGGCTACTACGAGGCGAACCTGGAGTACTGCAAGGGCTGCGGCATCTGCGCCCACGAGTGCTGGCCCGGCGCCATCGTGATGCGCGAGGAGGAGGAGTAAGATGGGAAAACGCGTTGGAATGGAAGTGGCCATCGCGGCGGCCGAGGCCGTTGCGCTCTGTAATATCGACGTCGCCGCCGTCTACCCGATCACGCCGCAGTCCCACATCGCCGAGCACATGGCGGACATCATCCACGACGGCCGCATCGACGCCGAGTTCATCACCGTCGAGAGCGAGCATTCCGCCATCAGCGCCCTGGCGGGCGCCTCGGCGGCCGGGGCCCGGGCCTACACGGCGACGAGCTCCCAGGGGCTCATGCTCATGCACGAGATCCTGCCCATCGTCTCGGCCATGCGGCTTCCCGTCTGCATGGCCAACGCCAACCGCGCCGTCTCGGGGCCGCTCAACATCTGGAACGACCACACGGACATCATGCCCCAGCGCGACAGCGGCTGGATCACCCTGTTTGTGGAAAACGGCCAGGAGGCCATCGACCTGTCGATCATGTCTTTCAAGATCGCCGAGGACCCCGAGGTGATGCTGCCCTGTGTCGTCAACATCGACGGCTTCCAGCTCACCCACATGATCGAGCCCCTCGAGCTGCCCAGCCAGGCGGAGGTGGCGAAGTTCCTGCCGCCGAGAAAACCCTTCGCGCAGCTGCACCCCGACAACCCCATCTCCATGGGCTGCTTCGCCATGCCCGACACCTACGCGGAGACCGTGAAGGCCAAGGAGGTGGCCCTTCGGGGGGCCAAGAAGGTCGTCACGAGGGTCTTCGCCGAGTGGGCCAAGCGCTTCGGCCGCAAGTACAGCGTCGTCGAGACCTACAGGGCGAAAGGGGCCGACACCCTCATGCTGACCATGGGCTCCATGGGCGAGACGGCGGCCGTTGCCGTCGACGAGCTGCGCAAGGCGGGCCGGAAGGTGGGCCTGGTGAAGCTCCGCCTCTGGAGGCCCTTCCCCGTCGAGGAGCTCAAGGCCGCGCTGAGCGAGTGCAAGACGCTCATCGTCATGGACCGCGCCCTCTCCACGGGGGGCGCCGGCGGCCCCGTGGCCACCGACGTCAAGTCGGTCCTCTACGGCGAGAAGAAGAAGCCCCGCGTCCTGAACGTCATCGCCGGCCTCGGCGGGCGGGACCTGACCGTTCAGGATTTCATGGCCATGTTCGACCTGGCGAAAAAGAAAAAAGACGAAATCTTCGAGTTTTACGGAGTGAGGGAATGATGAACCCGGTACAGAATTTCGAGATCTTTGCGCCGAAGCTCGTCGACAGGAAGGAATACTTGAGCGCCGGCCACCGCGCCTGCCAGGGCTGCGGCGAGGTTCTCGCGCTTCGACACATCCTCAAGGCCCTGGGCGACGACGTGGTCGTGGCCAACGCCACGGGCTGCATGGAGATCATCTCCTCGGGCTACCCCCAGTCGGCCTGGGAGGTCCCCTACATCCACGTCGCCTTCGAGAACGCCGCGGCGGTGGGATCCGGCGTCGAGGCGGCCCTGAAGGCCCTGCGGCGCAAGGGGCGGATCGCCGACCGCTATGTCAAGACCATCGCCGTGGCCGGTGACGGCGGCACGGCCGACATCGGCCTGCAGGCCCTCTCCGGGGCCATGGAGCGGGGCCACGACATGATCTTTTTCTGCCTCGACAACGAGGCCTACATGAACACGGGCATCCAGCGCTCGAGCGCCACCCCCTTCATGGCGGCCACGACGACCTCGCCCGCAGGCGAGGCGATCCCCGGGCAGCGCACCCAGAAGAAGAACGTCCCCGAGATCATGGTGGCCCACAAGGTTCCCTACGTGGCCACGGCCTGCCCGAGCTACCCGCTGGACCTGATCAGCAAGGTGAAGAAGGCCGCCGCCGTGAGGGGCCCCGCCTACATTCACGTCTTTTCCATGTGCCCCACGGGCTGGCGCTGCGCCTCGGAGATCACCATCAAGCTGGGGCGGCTCGCCGTCGAGACGGGCGTCTTCCCTCTCTACGAGGTGGAGCGGGGCAAGTACCGGCTCACGATGGAGGTGCCCGAAAAGCTCAGACCCGTCGGGGACTATCTGAAGCTCCAGGGGCGTTTCCGTCACCTGACCCCCTCGGACATCGAGAAGATCCAGGCGAACGTCAACCGCGAGTGGGAGATCCTCCTGAACAAGGTCGAGTGCCTGCAGCCCTGGTGAGGCACCGCGTCACGGGACGAAAACAGAAAACGGAAAAATGGGGTGACAGGGAATGAGTGCAGTATCCTTCAGCAGCTGGAATGGCAAGATCGTAGACAACCGGACCGGGAAGGCGGCGAAGGCGGTCGAT
>JAGPKU010000044.1:4936-19250 GCA_018053845.1 Syntrophobacterales bacterium | reverse complement strand
ATGATCGCCCGGCACACGGTCCGGCTGCTTTCGTCCGGGGACGCTTCGTTCTGATCCGGGCAAAGCCGCCCGTCAAGGAGGCAGCCCCGAGTTGATCAGGGGCCCGCGGCGGGCGATGAAGCATCGTCCAGGAAGGGGAAACGGCCGGTGTCGCCGCACAGGTGACCTGTCAAGCAGTTGAGCCCGGCCCCGAAATCAGTTATGCTTTGTCGGCCGTGCTGTGCGATCCGCGCGAAGCCCCTTGATCGCCCACGGGCCGACTCTCTGCGGGAATGAGCTGATCCAAAGCAAGGAGCAGACCGATGAGAGCTAGGAAGGCCGCAACGGGAGCCGTGCTGGCGGCCGTCATCCTCTTTGTCCTCCTCTCCATCCCCGCCCCGGACCCGCCCCTGCCGGCGGGGGCCGCCGGGAAGCCCTTCACCTGGAAGCAGGACGAGAAATGGAAGGCCCTGGAATCTTCGTTCCTCGAGGCGAGAGAGATCGGCTGCAAGGGGCTGCAGCCGCGGACCGCCCAGGGATTCAAGCAGCTCAGGCAGGATCTTGCAGTCCTTTCCGCCGCGCCCGTCAAGCCGGACGCGCGGGTCCTGGACAGGCTGGAGACCCTTACGTTCGCCCTGGGCACCACGGTGGCCGCTTGTCCCGAGGGGATCCCGCGATACATCGAACTTGTCACGAAGACCCGATCGGTCATGAAACGCCAGTCGCAGCGCTGGGATCTGGATGACCGGACGGTGCGCGACCGGCTCTACCGCATGCTCTACGGCGGACGCGCGGCCCTGGAGGAAGTCATGCTCCAGGCCCCGGCGGGGTCCTATCCCGGCCTCATCCGGGCGGAAGACGCGGATTCCGTGACCCCGGCATTTGCCTTCCAGGGCCTGACGCTGCGCAGCGGGGACATCCTGGTGTCCCGGGGCGGGGCTCCCACGTCGGCCCTGATCGCACGCGGCAACGACTACCCGGGGAATTTCTCCCACGTGGCCCTCTTGCACGTGGACGAGAAGACCGGCGTGCCGGGGATCGTCGAGTCGCACATCGAGGTGGGGGTCGTGGTCTCCTCGGTACAGGACTACATCCGGGACAAGAAGCTCAGGGTCATGGTCCTGCGACTCCGGCCGGACCTGCCGCAGATGAAGGCCGACCCGATGCTTCCCCACAGGGCGGCGAAGACGGCGCGCGACGAGGCTCGGAGCCGTCACATCCCCTACGACTTCGCAATGGACTTCCGGGACCCCTCGAAGTGGTTCTGCTCCGAGGTGGCCTCGTGGGCCTACGGGCAGCACGGCGTCGAGCTCTGGAAGGGGACGACGCGGATGTCCGCTCCGGGGGTCGTGCGGTGGCTTTCCTACTTCGGCGTGACCCATTTCGAGACGCAGGCCCCGGCCGATCTCGAGTACGACCCGCAGCTCGCGGTGGTCGCCGAGTGGCGCGATCCCGAGACCCTTTGGCAGGATCACGTGGACAACGCCGTCGTCGAGGCCATGCTGGAGGGCGCCGACGAGGGGGACACGATCCCCGCGCCGTGGTGGAAGCTGGCCGCGGTGCGGCTGGCGAAGGCCTACAGCGCCCTGTTGAACCTGTTCGGACGCGCAGGGCCCGTCCCCGAGGGGATGGACGCCACGGCGGCCCTGCGCAATCTCGAGCTTTCCTCCCTGCACGAGAGGATGAAGACGGCGGTGCTGGCGAGGGCGGCGGCCTTCGAGAGGGACCGGGGCTACCGGCCCCCCTACTGGGAACTCGTCCGCATGGCCAACGAGGTCAGAAAGGAAGCCAACAGGGGGTGAGGGTCCGATGAAGGACACAGCGGGCAGCGGCAAAACGGCGGGCAGGCCGTTGATCACGGACGAAAGCATCCTGCAGGGCATCGTTGACGGGTCCTTCATCCCGGCCTTCGTCATCGACCGGGAGCACCGCGTCCTGCACTGGAACCGGGCCCTGGAGGAGATCAGCAGGATCCCCGCCGCATCGGTCCTGGGCACCGACGAGCACTGGAGGGCGTTCTACAAGAAGCAGAGGCCCTGCATGGCGGATCTGCTCGTCGACGGGGCTCTCCAGGACATCCCGAAGTGGTATGCGGGCAAGGTCCGCGAGTCCTCCCTGATCCCCGAGGCCTACGAGGCGACGGATTATTTTCCCGACCTGGGCGAGAGCGGCCGATGGCTCCGTTTCACGGCCACGCTCATCCGGGACGACCGCGGCGAGATCGCCGGCGCCGTGGAGACGCTGGAGGACATCACGGAGCAGAAGCTGGCCGAGGAGGCCCTCCGCGAGAGCCAGCAGAGGCTCTACCAGATCCTCGAGGGCTCTCCCATCCCGGCCTTCGTCATCGACCGGGACCACCAGGTGATCTTCTGGAACCGGGCCCTCGAGCAGCTCAGCCGCATCCGCGCCGACGACATCGTCGGGACGGACCAGCACTGGCGGGCGTTTTACGCGTCGCAGCGCCCCTGCCTGGCCGACCTGATCATCGACCGGAAGCCCAGCGAGGTCAAGCGGTGGTACGCGGGGAAGGGGGCGCCGTCGAAGCTGCTCAAGGAGGCCTTCGAGGCGACGGACTTCTTCCCCGACCTCGGGGAGTCGGGCCGATGGCTGCGCTTTACCGCGGCGGCGATCCGGAATTCGCAGGGCGAGCTCGTGGGGGCCGTGGAGACCCTCGAGGACATCACGGACCAGAAAGAGGCCGAGACGGCCCGGATGGAAAGCGAACAGCGCCTGCACAGCATCCTGCAGGGTTCGACCATCCCCACCTTCGTGATCGGCAGGGACCACCGCGTGCTGTTCTGGAACCGGGCCCTCGAGGAGCTGTGCCGCATCCCCGCGAAGGAGGTCGTCGGGACGAACCAGCAATGGAGGGCCTTCTACAGCGGGGAGAGGCCCTGCATGGCGGATCTGCTCGTCGACGGGGACATCCGGGAGATCTCCCGGTGGTACAAGGGGAAATTCAGCAAGTCCAAGCTCCTCAAGGATGCCTACGAGGCCACGGACTTCTTCCCGTCGCTGGCGGACGGGAAGTGGGTGCGGTTCACCGCCACGGTCATCCGCAATGCCGCCGGGGAGGTCATCGGGGCCCTGGAGACCCTGGAGGACATCACCGAGCGCAAGCGCAGCGAGATCGCGCTGCAGAAGGCCCACGACGAGCTGGAGCAGCGTGTCGAGGAGCGGACCATGGACCTGCTGCAGTTCTCCGAGTCCCTGAAGCGGGAAATCGTCGAACGCAAGGAGGCGGAGGTGAAGCTCCGCAAGCGGGAGCGGGAGCTCAAGAGAAAGACCCGCAACCTGCAGGAGGTCAACACCGCCATGAAGGTGCTCCTCGACCAGCGGGAGAGGGACCGCCGGGAAGTCGAGGAGATGATGCTCAGCAACGTGAAGGAACTGCTGGAGCCCTACCTGGAGAGGCTCAAGAAGACGAAGCTCTCCGACGCCCAGGCGGCCTTCGTCAGGGTCCTGGAGACCAACCTGAACAACATCATCTCGCCGTTTCTGAAGAACCTGCACTCGAGGCACCTGAACCTGACCCCCAAGGAGATCCGCGTGGCCTCCCTGATCAAGGAGGGCCGGACGACCAAGGAGATCGCAGAGCTGCTCGGCATGTCCGTCGCGGCCGTCGAATTCCACCGCAACAATCTCCGCAGGAAACTGGGCCTCCGGAACAAGAAGGCCAACCTCATCTCGCACCTCGCCACGATGTAGCATGCCCCCACGCTCCCCATAGATCCCTCTCCCCGCCGCGGGAGCGTGTAGGGTGAGGGGGGTGATCCCCTCCCGTCGAGAGACGGTGTCGCAATTCCGATGTCGTCATTCCGCACAAGCGCAGCGCGATGCGGAAACCAGTCTTTTCAATGAGTTCTGGATTCCCGATTCCGCGGGAATGACATGATTTCGGCCCCGTCTGTCTTTGCGGTGCCGCCTGCGACCCGCCTGCAGCGGCGGCAGGACCTCCGGTTCGATCCGGAACGCGCGAAAATCGGGGCCGCTGCAGTATGAGGAAATACCTCATATTAACCTACCGATCTCTTCATATTGCTCATTTCCGGGCTCCTCCCGTACAGTGTAGTCAAACAGAGGCCCCGAACCTGCCAGGGACAGGGGCGGGCGAAGACGGCAACCGCGGTAACCTCAAAGGGACCCTTCAGGCGGAAGGAGGGACGCCATGCAGGGCGTAGCCACGAAGCTGATCGACGTGACGGAAACCAACGCCGAGAAGATCGCGCGGCAATGGTTCGCCGACGTGAGGAAAAACCCCAAGACCCCTTCCTATCACACGCTCGCCGAAGACCGGGCCATCCCGCAGGCCGTCGACTTCTACTCGAAATTCCGCGGCGTGTTCGCCGCAAAGAGCCCCTTCGAGGAGGCCCGGCGGGTCTTCGCGAAATACGCCGACGAGTGCCACCGCAACGGGATTCCCCTGCACGAGGCGATCTACGCCCTGACCCTCATGCGGCGCCACATCTGGCTCTACGCGGAGTTCCAGGCCCTGTTCGTCTCCGCCGTCGAGCAGCAGCAGGCCGTCGAGAGCCTCAACCGCACGATCCTGCTGTTCGACTACGCCACCTACGTGATCACGGACCGGTACCAGGAACTGATGAAGGGCGAGATCGACAGGCAGGTCTCCGCGCTGCGGGCCCTCGGCATGGAGGAGAGCTTCACGGGCAGCAAGGTCGGGATCATGGCGTGCCTGATGGTGGCCTGCGGCTTTTTGACCTACTACTACCACGCCGTGATGGCCAGCGGGGTGATCTTCACGCACCTGTTCTACATCCCCATCGTGCTGGCGGGCATCTGGTGGAGGAAGAGGGGGATCTACGTGTCCCTCCTGCTGGGATTCATCCTGATCGTGAGCCACCTGCTCTTCATGAAGGAGGTCCCGCTCACGGACGACCTGATCCGCGCCATCATGTTCGTGGTCGTCTCCTCCGTGGTGGCGCTGCTGGCCGAGGGGTTTTCGAAAATCGAGGTGCTCTACCGGCCCGCCACCCAGGCGGGGTCGGTCGCGAAAACGTGATGCCGGGCGAAACCGGGCCCGGCACCGGGGCGGCGGGGCAGGGCTCTGAAGGGGCGGGGGCGATCATGAGGGGATACGCGACCAGGCTCATCGATCTCACCGAGAAGCACGCGGACCGGATTGCCCTGCAGTGGCTGGGCGACGTGCGGATGAACCCGAAGACGCCTTCCTATCACACGTTCTCCGACGAGAAGGCCCTGTCGCACGCCGCCGCGTTCTACCGGAGCTTCCGGACCCTCTTCTGCACGGAGAAGCCCTTCGACGCGGCCCGGAAGTTCTTCACCAAGTATGCCGACGAGCGCTACGCCGAGGGCATCCCGCTGCACGAGGCGATCTACGCGCTGATCCTGATGCGGCGTCACATCTGGCTCTACGCGGAATTCCAGACGCTGTTCGTCTCGGCCGTGGAGCACCGGCAGGCCGCCGAGAGCCTGACGCGGACCATCCTGCTGTTCGATTACGCCACCTACGTGATCACCGAGCGATACGAGGAACTCATGAAGCGGGAAATGGAGGAGCGCATCCGCCGGGACGGCGGGCCGGGAGGCCAGCGACAGGCCGCCGGCGCGCGGCCGAAATAGGCGGGCGTCACGGGGAAACCGTCCGATCGAGACCAACATCGAGGGGGAAGAGAAACGTGGAACACCGAGGCACCGTTGTATCCGTACGAGGAAGTGTCGTCGATGTGCGTTTTCAGGACAGGCTGCCGGCGATCCGCCACGTCCTCCGCGCCGGGGACGACGGCCGGATCCGCATCGAGGTGGCCGCGCACCTCGACGCGAACGTCGTCCGCGGCATCGCCCTGACCCCCACCCAGGGGCTCTCCCGGGGCTCGTCGGTCCTGAACACGGAGCAGCCCTTCTGCGTGCCCGTCGGGAAGAGCCTGCTCGGCCGGGTCTTCAACGTCTTCGGCGAGGTGATCGACAACGAACCCGCCCTCGAGGCGGCCGAAACCCGCCCGATCCACAGCGAGCCGGTCCCCATCACGCAGCAGTCGACGATCTCGGAGATCTTCGAGACGGGCATCAAGGCCATCGACGTGCTCTCGCCCCTCGAGCGGGGCGGCAAGGCGGGGCTCTTCGGGGGGGCCGGCGTCGGCAAGACCGTTCTGCTCACCGAGCTGATCCACAACGTGGTGAGCGGACACGAGGGGATCAGCATCTTCTGCGGGATCGGCGAGCGGTGCCGCGAGGGCGAGGAGCTCTACCGCGAGATGAAGGACGCGGGGGTTCTCAAGAACACCGTCATGGTCTTCGGCCAGATGAACGAGCCGCCCGGGGCCCGCTTCCGCGTCGGGCACTCGGCCCTCACCATGGCCGAGTACTTCCGGGACGACGAGCGGCAGGACGTGCTGCTGCTGATGGACAACATCTTCCGCTTCATCCAGGCGGGCCAGGAGGTCTCGGGTCTCATGGGGCTTCTGCCATCGCGTCTCGGCTACCAGCCGACGCTGGCCTCGGAACTCGCGGAGCTCCAGGAACGAATCTGCAACACCACCACGGGCGCCATCACCTCCATCCAGGCCGTGTACGTCCCGGCCGACGATTTCACCGACCCGTCCGCCTCGCATACCTTCAGCCACCTGACGGCCTCCATCGTGCTCTCCAGGAAGCGGGCGAGCGAGGGGTTCTACCCGGCCGTGGACCTCCTGCAGTCGGGCTCCAAGATGCTGATGCCGACCATCGCCGGCGAGCGGCACTACCGCATCGCCCAGGAGGTGAGACGAACGCTGACCGTCTACGAGGAGCTCAAGGACATCATCGCCATGCTGGGCATCAACGAGCTGTCCCGCGAGGACCAGCGCACCGTCTTCCGGGCGCGGCGGCTGGAGCGGTTTTTCACGCAGCCCTTCTTCACGACGGAGCAGTTCATCGGCAAGCCCGGCCGCATGGTCAGCCGGGAGCAGACGCTCGAGGGCTGCGAGCGGATCCTCAACGACGAGTTTGCAGAGTACCCCGAGAGCGCGCTCTACATGATCGGCAGCGTGGACGAGGCGAAACGAGATGAAGCTTAAGATCCTGCTTCCCGCCGAGGTGTTTCTGGTCGAAGAGGTCTCGAAGGTGGTCGCCGAGGCCGAGAACGGCTTTTTCTGCCTGCTGCCCCATCACGTGGACTTCACGGCGGCCCTCGTGCCGGGTGTCTTCTCCTACCAGGCCGGCGACGGGGAGCACTATCTCGCCGTCGACGTGGGCACCCTCGTGAAGAAGGGCCCCGACATCCTCGTGTCGATCCGCAATGCCGTCAAGAGCGATGCACTCGGCCAGCTCAAGGACATCGTGGTCAAAAAGTTCGAAGAGATTGACGAACGGGAAAAGAAGGCCCGCTCGGCAGCGGCGAAGCTGGAAATCGACCTTCTCCGGCGCTTCATGGAGATGAGGGAACATGAGTGACGAACAGCTGACCCCCCGCGAGAGGCGGCTCAAGATCGCCGAGGCTTTCACCAGGAAGGTCGGTTCGAAGGAGGCCCGGCGCGTCAAGGGGAAGACCCAGCAGGACCATACCATCTGGTTCGGCCTGGGGATGTTCGGCGTTGTGGGCTGGTCCGTCGCCATCCCGACGCTGATCTTCACGGCCGTCGGTCTTTGGATCGACCGGACCTGGCCGAGCCGGTTCTCCTGGACGCTCATGATGCTCATCCTGGGCGTGGCCCTGGGATGCATGAATGCCTGGTACTGGGTGAAGCGGGCCCAGCAGGACATCATGAGGGATTGAAAACCAAGCGCCCCCCATGTCCGTGCGGGTCCGGGTGCCGGAGGACGGCAAGCCGGCCCCGGGCCCCACGGTCTGGAGATAAAAGGAAAGCCATGGAAGAGCTTCTGTTCCCCTTTCTGATCGGAATCGCCATGGGCGGGGCCTACTTCGCCGGGCTGTGGGAGACCGTCCGGAGGATCTCCGAAGCGCGGAAGCCCTTCCGGAGGGTCGCCCTGAGCTTTGCCCTGCGCATGGCCCTGCTGATTTCGGGGTTCTATCTCGTCATGCAGGGCCAGTGGGAACGCCTGGCAGCCGCGATGATCGGCCTGATCCTCGCGAGGGAAGTCATGGTCCGAAGGCTCGGGCATGCATCGAACAGGCTCATGGGAGGGATATCCTGATGGAAATCGTGGCCATCGACCAGATCAGCCCCGACCAGGTCATCCTCTTTGCCTGGGGATTCGTGACGATCAACGCCACGCTGGCGTACACGTGGCTGATCATGGGCCTGCTCGTTGTCGGCTCCATCGTGATCACGAGGGACCTCTCCTCGGAGCGGACCCTGTCGCGCTGGCAGAACCTGCTCGAGGTGATCGTGGGCACCATCCGCTCGGAGATCCGCGACATCGCCCATGAGGGCACCGATACCTACTTCCCCTTCATCGCGACGCTGTTTCTCTTCATCCTGTTCTCGAACCTCTTCACCTTCATCCCGGGGTACGTGGCGCCCACCTCCTCGCTGACGACGACGGCGGCCCTGGCCATCATGGTCTTCTTCGCCGTTCCCATGTACGGGATCACGAAAAACGGGGTCCTGGAATACCTGAAGGAGTACTTCCGGCCCACGTTCATCTTCTTCCCCTTCCACGTGATGGGGGAATTCTCCCGGACCCTGGCCCTGGCCGTCCGGCTCTTCGGCAACCTCATGAGCCACGAGAAGGTCATCGCCATCCTGCTCGCGGTCACCCCGCTGTTCTTCCCGGTCGTGATGCAGGTGCTGGGGCTCCTGATCGGCCTGATCCAGGCCTACATCTTCGCCATTCTCGCCATGGTGTACATCGCCTCGGCGACGCAGACCCACGAGGAAACGGAGCACAAGAAGATCAAGGAAACGGAACCCGTCAACAGCTAGAAGAAAGTGAGGAGGAGCGGTATGGACAGCGTGAGCATCGTTGCAATGGCGTCGATCATTACGGCAGGCATTTGCATGGGGATCGGGGCGATCGGACCCGGTCTCGGACAGGGACGGGCCGTGCAGGGCGCGCTGAACTCGATCGCGCAGCAGCCCGACGAGCGGAACTCGCTGACCCGAACCCTGTTCGTGGGCCTGGCGATGATCGAGTCCATCGCCATCTACTGCTTCGTGATCTCGATGATCCTGGTCTTCGCCAACCCGTTCTGGGCCTACGTGATCAAAAAAGCCGGAGGGTGATCCATGCACATCGACTGGTTTGTCTTTTTCTGCCAGATCGTCAACCTCCTGCTGCTGCTCTTCCTGCTGAAGAAGTTTCTCTACGGCAGGATCATCAAGGCCATGGACGAGCGGGAGGCGAAGATCGCCCGGACCTTCGAGGAGGCCGAGAAGGCCCGGCAGGCGGCGCGGGAATCGGCGGAACAGTTCGAGAAACGGCTCCGCGACCTGGACGCCCAGTACGAGGCGGCCATGAACCGGGCGCGGGAGGATGCCGAGAAGCACCGCAAGGAGCTGATGGAAAAGGCCCGGGAAGAGGTCGACATGCTCCAGGCCCGGTGGGTCGAGACGCTCAAGTCGGAGCGCGACGCCTTCCTGTCGGAACTCCGGCGGCTGGCCGGGACCCAGGTCTATGCCATCACGCGCCGGGTGCTCAAGGATCTGGCCGACGTGGAGCTCGAGCAGCGGATCGTGGAGATCCTCATGGAGCGGATCCAGACGATGGACGAGGAGGAGCGGGGAAAATTCCGGGACGCCCTGGCCGACGGCGGGACGATCACCGTCCAGAGCGCCTTCGACATCCCCGCCGAGGAGCAGAGGAAGCTCGACGACGTCATTCATCGCTACATCCGGGGCGGCGTCCAGGTCGTCTTCGAGAGGACGGACAACGTCATGACGGGCTACGAGCTCAAGACGGACGGCCACAAGATCGCCTGGAGCATCAAGGATTACCTCGACTCCCTGGAGGAGAAGTTCTACCACGCCCTCTACGAGGAGGCGCAGGAAAAACGATAGGCACCCATCACGAGGGGGACGCACATGACCATGCCAGGTGAGAAGGAAGAACTGAGGGAGTTTCTCGACGACACGTTCAAGACGATGGACGCGGTGCTGGCCGACCAGCACCCGGAGCTCACGCAGCGGGAAGTGGGCCTCGTCCACTATGTCGGCTACGGCATCGTGCGGGTCAGCGGCCTGCCCAACATCAAGGCCGAGGAGGTCGTCCTGTTCCCGAAGAACGTGCAGGGACTCGTGTTCAACATCGACCCCGAAGAGATCGGCGTGATCCTCCTGGGGGCGAGCGAGCACCTCAACTCGGGCTCGGAGGTGAGGCGCACCGGGCGGGTCCTGGACGTGCCCGTCGGGGAGTCCCTCATCGGGCGCGTGGTCGATGCCATCGGCAGGCCGCTGGACAACCAGGGGGAGATCCGGGCCGCAAAGAGGCTTCCCGTCGAGCGCGAGGCGCCGCCCGTCATGGCCCGGGACCCCGTGACCGTCCCCCTGCAGACGGGCATCAAGGTCGTCGACGCCCTCATCCCCATCGGGCGGGGGCAGCGCGAGCTCATCGTCGGGGACCGCCAGACGGGCAAGACCGCGATCGCCGTCGACACGATCATCAACCAGTGGGACAAGAACGTCATCTGCATCTACTGCGCCATCGGCAAGAAGTCCTCCGACGTGGCCAAGGTCATCGCCGATCTCCGGCAGCACAACGCCATGAAGTACACCATCGTCGTGGCCGCCGTGGGCGAGGACCCCCCGGGGCTGCAGTTCATCGCGCCCTACGCGGCGACCTCCATGGGCGAGTACTTCATGTCCAAGGGGCAGGACGTCCTGGTCGTCTACGACGATCTGACCTACCACGCGCGGGCCTACCGGGAGATGTCCCTGCTGCTCAGACGCCCGCCGGGTCGCGAGGCCTTCCCCGGGGATATCTTCTACATCCACTCCCGGCTCCTCGAGCGGTCGACCCACCTGCGCAAGGAACACGGGGGCGGGTCGCTCACGGCGCTGCCCATCGTCGAGACGGAGGCCCAGGACATCTCGGCCTACATCCCGACGAACCTCATCTCGATCACCGACGGGCAGATCTACCTCTCGCCGCGGCTCTTCCAGAAAGGCATCCTCCCCCCCGTGGACGTCGGCAAATCGGTGTCGCGAGTCGGCGGGAAGGCCCAGCTGCCGGCCTACCGGGCCGTGGCCGGAGACCTGCGCATCTCCTACTCCCAGTTCGAGGAGCTGGAGACCTTCTCCCGCTTCGGCACGCGCCTCGACGAGGCGACGCGGCGGGTCCTGGAGCGCGGCTGGCGCGTCCGCGAGATCCTCAAGCAGCCCCAGTACAAGCCCATCCGGGTGGCCGAGCAGATCGCGGCGCTTCTGGCCATCACGGGGGGAAGCCTCGACCCGGTCCCCATCGACCGGATCGGTGCGGCCGAGGCGGCGCTGCGGGAGGCCGCCGTTGCGCAGGCCGCCGATCTGTGCGCTCGGATCGAGTCGGGCGACAAGCTGACCCTCGATGACCGGAAGACGCTCCTCGACACGGCCCTCAGGGCCACGGAATCCATGAGGGAAGAGGCGGGCCATGCAAACGATTGAGTCGCTCAAGCGCAAGATCCAGAGCGCACAGGACCTCCTCGGCGTCGTGAAGACCATGAAGGCCCTGGCGGCCGTGAGCATCCGGCAGTACCAGAAGGCCGTGGAGTCCCTTGCGGAGTACAACCGGACCGTCGAGATGGGGCTCCAGGTCGTCCTCAAGCGCAGCCGGGGCAGTTTTGCACCGATGCGCTCGTCGTCGGCGAAGCGGATGGGGGCCATCGTCTTCGGCACCGACCAGGGGCTCTGCGGGCAGTTCAACAACCTCATCACCGCCCATGCCCTCGCGGAAATGGACGCCCTGGGGATCGCGAAAGAGAACCGCATCGTCATCTCCGTGGGGCTGCGGGCCGCGGACATCCTCGAGGACTCGGGCCAGAGGGTCCTGGAAATCCTCAGCACCCCCGGCTCGACGGCCGGCATCACGCCCATGGTGCAGGACATCACCATGGTGCTCGAGGACTGGCGATTCAAGCAGCAGGTCGAGACCATGTATCTGTACTACAACGAGTATGTGTCCGGTGCGACCTACCGCCCGAAGAGCCTCAAGCTCCTTCCCGTCGACCGGGAGTGGCTCAAGGGCCTCGAAAAGCGGAAATGGGAGTCGAGGACGATTCCCATGTTCACCCTGGACTGGGAGACGATGTTCCGCTCCCTCATCCGGGAATACCTTTTCGTCTCGCTCTACCGGGCCTTCGCCGACTCGCTGGCCAGCGAGAACGCCAGCCGGCTGGCCGCCATGCAGAGCGCCGAAAAGAACATCGAGGAACGCCTGGAGGAGCTCTTCGGGCAGTTCCACCGGCAGAGGCAGAGCACGATCACGGAGGAACTCATCGACATCGTGAGCGGGTTCGAGGCCATGGGCGGGGCGAAACAGGCGGGCGCCAGGGGCTGAAGGTGACAGGCATCAGGCGAAAGGCGAAAGGCGACAGGCTGAAACCCGGACGCCTCTATCGACACGAAGGGGGTGAGAAACCATGAGCATGGACAGGAAAGTATGTTCCATCTGTGCCTGGCGCGAGCACTGCCAGAAGCGCTTCCAGGTCGCCACGGACCCGATGTTCAACGTGAACTGTCCCGATTATACGCGGGACGTGCAGATCAAGGACAGCGAGATCGAGGCGAAGATCGTCCAGGAACAGATGGAGAAGTGGCAGCGCGAGAAGGCCCGGGAGAACGCCTTCACCATCACGATCTCCAGGCAGGCCGGCGCCGGGGGAAGCGAGATCGCCCGCGTCCTGGCCAAGAAAACGAAGATGGATCTCATGGCCGGGCAGATCATCCAGCACGTGGCGGAGAGCTCCAAGATGAGCACGAAGGTCGTCGAGACGCTCGACGAGAAGGCCATAACGACCATGGAGAGCTGGATCAACTCCATGTTCGTCTCCCGGCACCTGTGGCCGAGCGATTACCTGAAGCACCTCACGCGGGTCATCGCCACGATCGGCAGGCACGGCAACGCCATCATCGTGGGCCGGGGCGCCGGCTACATCCTGCCCCCGGAGACGACCTTCCGCGTGAAGATCATCGCGCCCCTCGAGTACCGCATCCAGAGCATGATGCGCATCCGCAACCTCTCGCGCGCCGAGGCGCAGAGCTACATCGAGAAGCGCGACGGGGACCGGATCGCCTTCGTGAAGAAGTATTTCCAGGCCGACGCGATGGACCCGCTGAACTACGACCTCGTGATCAACACGGAGAAGGTGGGCATCGAAGGGGCCGTGGACACGATCCTGATCGCCTTCCGCGACTGGACGAAGGGTATCGAGGAAAAGAGCCCCAAGTCGGCCAAGCGGGCCAAGGCGCACTGAGCCCGAGCGCCGTGTCCCCCGAAGCCGGGAGAGGGGCTCCGCGGCGGCGCGGGACATGCCGTGCCGGGCGGGAAGGCATGCGGAATGGGAGCCGGCGGAACAGCCTGCGCGTCATGCGGCAACGGGAACGTGTTTGTGTCGTGCCCGGGCTGCGGGGCGGGGGTGTGTGAAACCTGCGCGCAGTTCGAGCTCACCGGCTCGGGCTGCGGTGCGTGTGGCCCGCATTCTGCTGCCCGAAGTGCGCGTGGGACCCTTACGTGAACCCCAACGCGGCCTTTCGAGACCCGCCGAAGGGCAGGGCGGGCGTCACCTCTCGATGACGACCCCCTTCTGCACGATCGGGACATGGCCGAGCAGGGAATCGTTCACGGGGCAGCGGCTTTTCACGAAGTCCAGGAATTCCTGGACTTTTTTTTCATCCGCGTCCGTCTTGATGTGGACGGTGTAGCGGATCTCGTGCAATCCGGCACGCACGCCGTCCTTGCCCCTGAGAAACCCGTCGGGGTCGAGGTCGCCCTCCAGTTCGACACGGAAATCCTGCACCTGGATCTTCCGGGCCCTTGCGAAGAGCCGGGCCACGATGCACTGGCAGGCCCCCAGGCAGCAAAGCAGCATCTCGACGGGGTTCATCCCCGTGTCGGTGCCCCGCAGCGTCTCGGGCTCGTCCATGAGCACCGTGAACTTCCCCGCCCGGTTCTCCACGGAGAGCCCCTCCCTGAGAATCGACTCCGATCGGAACGTGACAATCGCCATCCCTTTCCTCCCGCGCTGATTGCTTGGAGCCATCTTCTTACAGCAAAATCCCCGGGCAGGCAATCCCGACCCGATCTTTCCTCTTTACGGATCGGCCGGATCGGGCTATGATCGGACATCGATGCGGCCGACGGAGGGGAAGGCCGGCATCGGGGGTTTTGCAACATCGCCAATCCTGCAGGACGGCTGACCGGGGACAGGTCGAATCCCCCGCGGTCTGTGCCGTCGCGGTTTCCGCCCGTGCCGCTGCCGCGAGCGCGCGAGGCGCCGCATGCC
>JAGPKU010000044.1:0-4836 GCA_018053845.1 Syntrophobacterales bacterium | reverse complement strand
TCGGGGGTTTTGCAACATCGCCAATCCTGCAGGACGGCTGACCGGGGACAGGTCGAATCCCCCGCGGTCTGTGCCGTCGCGGTTTCCGCCCGTGCCGCTGCCGCGAGCGCGCGAGGCGCCGCATGCCTCCTTGATTTCCCCTCCGGTGACTCCGTTCGATTTGATGGGAGAACGTCCGCCGATCCCTCTTTTGCAAAGGGGAAGGTTCCGGCGACCCATCCTTTTGAAAAAGACTGTGTCGCAATATTGAAAAAACTGAAATCATGTCATTCCCGCGGAAGCGGGAATCCAGAACGCATTGAAAAGGCTGGATTCCGTATCGCGCTTCGCTTGTGCGGAACGACATCGGAATTGCGACACGGACCGAATTCCGACGGACTCTGACCGGTGCCGTATCCATGAAAGACCGACTCGCAGACATCCTGGGAATCACCGCGAACACGGACACGCAGAGAAGCAACCCGGGCAACGGCTGGTCCCCGCGCGACCCCTCGCCGGAGAGCCTTGTCGAGATCCAGATCAGCCCCCCCGCCTTCGGGCCCGAGCCGGACACCCGGATCGAACAGTCCGGCGGCGTGATCCATGAAGAGGCCGCCGCCGCCTTCCGGAGGGCCAACGCCTACCTCGCCCTCAGAAACTACGGGCGCGCCGTCAGCGACTACACCCGGGCCCTGGAGCAGGCCCCGCGGTCGCCCGAGATCTACTTCAACCGGGCCGTCGCCCACGAGAGGGCGGGCCGGTACTCCAAGGCGATCGAGGACTACACCAGCGCCGTCGCCGTCGACCCGCAGTACGTCAAGGCCTACTGCAACCGGGCGTCCCTGTGCTGGTCGCAGGGGGAGAGGCACCAGGCCCTGGAGGACATGAAGAAGGCGGCAAGGCTGGGGCTGCGGGAGATGCAGACGTACCTGAAGTCCAAGGGCATCGACTGGTAAACCGGCCGGACGGGGTCTCTTTGGGGTCAGGCCTGATTTTTGACATTTTGGCCACGGATGGCCTCCGCTTCCTTACCCCTCCCGCAGAGGGCCGGCAGCGTTTCACCGCCCCTGTGCCCTTCCGATCCCCAGGATATGCGCCTTCCCCCATTCCCGCCGGCATTGCCGGGATAACGCCCGAAGCCTGCCCGCCCCGCGAAGCGATCGAAGCGCCTGCCGCCGTCCCTGCCTGTTTACCTCAAAGGCGCCGGTGTGCTAGAATCCCCCCGCTTTGAAGAACCGTTCAACGGGGCAGGTTGGCAGATGGCCGAATCCTGGGAGACTCGCCTGAAGCGCTGGGGGTTCAACTGGTTCCCGGTCTATCGCGCAACCGGGGCGCGCCTGGAGTACATCGCGGCCGACTGGCGGGAGGTCCGCATCCGGCTGCCCCTGACCTGGCGCACGCGCAATTACGTCGGGACGATCTTCGGCGGGAGCATGTACGGGGCCGTGGACCCGGTCTACATGATCATGCTGATCAAGCTGCTCGGTCCCGGGTACGAAATCTGGGACAAGGCGGCGGCCATCCGGTTCCGGCAGCCCGGCCGCTCCACCCTCCGGGCAACCTTCCGGATCGGTGAGGAGGAACTGGAGGCGATCCGGGCCGCCGTGGAGCGAGAGGGAAGGACGGAGAGGCGGTTCACCGTCGATCTGACGGACGGGCAGGGGCAGGTGTGCTTCAGCTGCGAGAAAGTCCTCAGCATCCGGAGGCGCGACGGGAAGCGCCAGGCAAGCCGCTGAGGCGGCCGCAGCGCGCCGTCAATCGTTCTTCACCCGCTCGGCGATCTCGCGCACCTCGTCCATGATCTTCGGCACGTCGAGCGTGAGCACCTCGCGGTTTCTCATCACGATCTTCCCGTCGATGATGGAATCCCTCACGTCGCTTCCCCGGCAGGCGTAGACGACCTGTGAGCAGGGGTGGTACAGGGGCGTGAGGTGCGGCCGGCGCAGGTCGATCACGATGAGATCGGCGCGCTTGCCCGGTTCGATCGTCCCGACGAGGTCCTCGAGCCCCAGCACCCGCGCGCCCCCCACTGTGGCAATGCGCAGCGCCGTCTCGGCGTCCATGGCCGTGGGGTTCATCGTCGCCGCCTTGTGCAGCTTCGCCATCGTGTCGAGCTCCTGCAGCATGTCCAGGTCGTTGTTGCTGGCCGCGCCGTCGGTGCCGAGCCCCACGGCCACGCCGCGCGCGAGCAGCCCCGGGACGGGGGCGATCCCCGATGCGAGCTTCATGTTGCTCTCGGGGCAGTGACACAGCCCCGTGCCGCTTGCCGCCAGGATGTCCATCTCGTCGTCGTCCAGCCAGACCCCGTGCACGACCGCGCACTTCCCCCCCAGGACGCCGAGCGAGCGCAGGTGATGCACAGGCCTCGACCCGTAGCACGACCGGATGATGTCCACTTCCTCCCGCGTCTCCGAGAGGTGCATCATGAAGGGGACGCCGGCCTCCTCGGCGACGCGCTTGACCGTCCGCAGCGTCTGCGGGTCGCAGGTGTAGGCCGAGTGACAGAACAGGGAGGGGGTCACCATGGGCGCGCGGGGGCCCCACTTTGCGATGAAGCGCTCCGCCGCCTCCGCCTTCTTTCTCAGCTCCTGGGCATCGGGGGGCTTGAAGTCGATGAACCCCTGGCCCGCCACGATCCTCACGCCCGCCTCCACGGCGGCCTGGACGACGCTGCTCTCGTAGAAGTAGCTGTCGCAGCAGGTCGTCGTCCCCGAGAGGATCATCTCGGCCATCCCCAGCAGGGCCCCCCGGTAGATCATCTCGCGGTTGACGTGCTTGGCCTCGGCGGGGAACATGTGCTCGTGGAGCCACTCCATGAGCGGCAGGTCGTCGGCCAGCCCCCGGAAGCAGCTCATGGGCAGGTGGGTGTGGGTGTTGACGAGGCCCGGCATGACGAGGCAGCCCGAGGCGTCGAGGGTCTCGGAAGCGAAGACATGGGGTGCGTCCCGGCGGGCGCAGGCAAAGAGGATCTTCCCGCCCTTGACGCCCACCGCCGCGTCGTCGATGCTGACGGCGGGGCCGGCCGGGTTGAGCAGGGTGCCGCCCGAGACGAGAAGGTCGATCGGCTGGGACGTCGGCATCGGTTTCCCCCCTCACATCCCGAGGCTGGCCCGGATGCGCCGGGCGATGGCGTTGACGCGGTCCATGGCCTCGCCCTCGTCGAAGGTGAGGATCCGCCGGTTCTCCATGACGAGGCGCCCGTTGATCACGACGTTGTCCACGTCGGAGCCCGAGGCGCAGTAGACCAGGTGCGAGTATTCGCTGTAGACGGGCGTCAGGTGGGGCCGGTTGAAATCGAGGGTGATCACGTCGGCCTTGAGCCCCGGCGCAATCCTTCCCGCGTCGGCGCCGATGCCGAGGGCCCGCGCCCCGTCGGCCGTGGCCATCCGCAGGACGGTCCTGGCGCTCATCACGGTGGGGTCGAGCCGCCGGACCTTGTGGAGCTTGGCCGCAGTGTCCATCTCCTGGAACATGTCGAGGTTGTTGTTGCTGGCGCAGCCGTCGGTCCCGAGGGCCACCGTGATGCCCGCCGCCTGCATGTCCGGCACGGGGGCCACCCCCGAGGCGAGCTTCATGTTGCTCTCCGGGTTGTGGACGGCCTTCGCCCCGGCGCGGGCCATCATCTCGATGTCCGCCTCGTCGAGCCAGACGCAGTGGAAGGCCAGCAGGTTCTCGTCGAGCAGGCCCGCATCCCGCAAAAACCGCACGGGGCTTGCACCCAGCTTCTCCACGAGGCCCTCGCGCTCCGATTTGGTCTCCAGCAGGTGCAGCGACAGGGGCACCCCGCGGCGGTCGGCCAGCGCCTTGGACTTCTTGAGCAGATCGGGCGAGCACGTGTAGAGGGCATGGGGCTCCACGGTGATCCGGACGAGGTCATGGCCTGCCCACTTCTCGATGAGCCTTTCCGTGTAGGCCAGGCCCTCGTCGGGCGTCTTGAAGTTCGGGGAGGGGAAGTCGAAGAGCACCTCGCCCAGCAGGCAGCGCATCCCTGCGGTGCTTGCCGCCCTGGCCGTCTCGTCCTCGAAGATGTACATGTCGCAGAAGCACGTCGTGCCCGAGCGGATCATCTCGGCGCAGGCCAGGAGGCTTCCCCAGTAGGCAAGCTCGGCATCCACGTTCTTCGCCTCGGCAGGGAAGATGTACTTGTTGAGCCACTCCATCAGCTCGAGGTCGTCGGCGATGCCCCGGAAGCAGGTCATGGCGGCGTGGGTGTGGGCGTTGACGAGGCCCGGCATGACGACGCGGCCCGCCGCATCGATGACCCTGCGGCCCCGGTACCGGCTCGCGATGTCGGCACGGGGGCCGACGGCCGAGATCCGGTCGCCCCGGATCGCCACGGAGCCAGCGTGGAGAATCGTGTCGGCGTCGTCGAGGGTCAGGACGGTTCCGCCTTCGATGAGGATGTCGGCTTCCTGCATGGCCTGCTCCGGGAGGTCAGAGATTGTGCGGGCGGCCGCGTGCTTTCCTCCGCCTCGCTTCTTGACAGCGTGAAGCGAAAATACTATAAATGCCGAAACTTATCGCACGGCCTGGGTGGCGGAACTGGTAGACGCAAGGGACTTAAAATCCCTCGGTACCTCGTACTGTGCGGGTTCGATTCCCGCCCCAGGCACCAATGATTTTAAATACTTAGCGTCCACCAGTTTCCCCCTGTTTCTGCCTGAAATCCGCGATTGTGCCCGAAGTTGTGCCCATTTGGGTTTCGAGATAGGCTTCCTGCTTGGCTGCCGCGATCCTCAGATCCGCGTCGCTCACGATGTTGTACCGATCGAAGACGCTCCGGGTCTTGTGGCCCGAGATCATCATGGCGACCCGCTCCGGGATCCCGGCCCGTACCATGTTCCGGACGGCCGTCCG
>JAGPKU010000043.1 GCA_018053845.1 Syntrophobacterales bacterium | reverse complement strand
GATTTATCCAGCGTCACCAAGCGCCGGCGGGGGGTGGCGGATTGGAGCGTTTTGGGGTGGCGCCTTGCGCCGTTTCAGGGTGGCGGAATCAACCGTTTTGGCATGGCGGGTTGGAGCGTATTACGCAGGTGATAGACCGATCTATTGCTGCCTTACTGAAGAATTGAGGATAACGAAGTATTACAGCTTCAAATGCATATTCCTGCATACCCATTTCAACAAGAGCTTTGTAGCCATAAGTCTCTTCTGGCCGGTTTACTGCTCGTTCTATTGCGCCGATTATTCCCCAACGGTCTATCATTTGCCAAGTTCGCGAAGCACGGGTCTTGCGTCTATTCTTTCGTGTTAAGATTTCTTCGTAAGCATAAACCGCTTGAAGTGCTTCTCTCTCGGCATCACTTTCGGCTCCATGAGCGATGGCAAGCAGTTGAACTTTTTTCCTGCGTGCTCTCTTCGCCAACTCAGGGTTCCTCGTCTCGACATTCTTTATTAACTGGTCGCACTCTGCCGGAGTCTCCAAGGTGTCGATGACGTCCTTCATGGGTTCTCCCTCCTTTGTGCCCTCCTGATAATCACTTCAACCGCCTGCCTTGCCGCATATGGCTCGGTGAGAGTCGAGTAACATGTTCAAAGGCCTGCCTATATTCCTCAACGTTCCAGAGCCATGCCTCTTGAATTTCGTAGTCGGTGGTATAGTGAATCCATATTAAACAGTCCCAATCGTAATTCTTTGGTTTGCCCACAAGCGTAACTGGACTGCCCGGTCTGCCGCTGGGGCGGTTTGATTTCACTTGATACCGTTGACCTTCATGCTCGAAATCGAAGCCCCTCGAAACCGCAGTCCTGCCCTGCATATATTGTGAGTAGGACTCTTCTGGGCAACCCACAAGAATAGCCGCATCATATTCCGCGAGAGCCGAAGTTACTTGAGGGGCGACCCCATACTTTTCCTGCCACTTGAGCGCGACTGAAACGAGATTCTCTCTAAGGCTCATTCTTTCTTGCTCCTATCTTTCTTCCTGCGGGCAAGGAATTGTTCGATTAGCCTTTCGACCTTGTTCGGATACTTGATTGCCCGTGCCACTTCAAGGTTCGTCTTCTCTGTGCTACCCCCCGAGTACACCTTAGCTGCCAACGTGGGAAACTCATGGCCAACATACCTTGCAATGCGTATCTGGTCCACTCCGAGGTTTTCTAGAAGTGTCACGAGGGTTCGCCGGAAGGAATGGAAGTCAGTCGCCCGGGTGAACCCGAGGCTCTTCTTGTACCGTCCAAACGCCTTACTAACGGCCCATGACAGCTTGCCATCGTAACCACCTGGGGCGAACTCGGGGAAGAGCTGCGGGGAACTGTCGTTGGACGCTAGTCGCCGCTCAAGGACCTTGCAGGGAATCGGGTGAACCACAGGAATGGTTCTGATGCCCGCCTTTGTCTTGGCCTTGCGGATAGACACGAGGAAGTAGCCGCTCTTTGACCTCGGGAGCTTCACCGGCTTGACGTCTTGTTTCCCGATGGAACACAGTTCGTCAAGACGCGCCCCGGTGTACAACCCGAGGGCCATCACGTCTGCCAACCCGTGGTAGATGGGCTTCCCTGAGAACAGCGTTATCAACTCGTTGTCATCGTATGGGCGTTTTTCCTCGGTCTGCTTCGCGGTTCTCTTCGAGAGCCGGAACCCTTTCCATACATTCGTCCTTCGAGGGACGTGTCCCTTGACACTCAGCCAGGACCAGAAAGCCACGAGGGAATTGAGTTGTCTTCGCTGGGTCGAATACGACTTGTCAGCTTTTTTCAATACGTTTTCAACGTAATCCGCAGCGACATCCTCAGTGACCTTAGAGGGGAAACTGTCGCCGCCGAGGTGGTGCCTGAGGTCTTCCCATGCTTTCCGGTGTTGCTGCTTTGATTGCTTTGTGTATGGTGCGTCGGCCAGCCAAAGCTCGATAAGTTCCCCGAGGCTAGGCTCTATAGTGGTAGCCCGAGCCACCCATTCACGAGCACGCTCAAGGTCCCCGGTTTTCTCGAACATCTTCTCGGCCTCATCGGTAGCGACGAGTTCGAGCGTCTCGGCCAGTTCTAAGTTGTTTTCTTCATACGCCTTTTTTAAATCACGCCGGAATAGCTCGGCCATTTGGAATGATGCGTCCATACCCTTGAGGCGGTTGAGATGTGCCTTTATGCCCTCCACGACTTTCCACTTTCTCCGGTTAGCCTCGTCGAGGTCCCGGGTGTGCAGGGCTTTGCGGATATGTGTATTTTTGACGATAGGTTGCAGGCTTGGCGGGACCTTTACCCGGGCATACCATGAGTGCCCTATGCGCTGGAGATACCGGAGTTGATTCCCGTTGTTTGTCTTCAAGAAGACCCCCTTTTTGAAACATGCTGTGAACGAGAAACAGTGTACAGGGGGTCAATACAGGGGGTCAAGACATTTTTTGAAATGTTCATAATAGCGTATATTTAACAACTTTAATTCCTCACGGGTTTTCCCCCCCCTCATCTCCACCATTTCTTTTTCCCCGCCGTTGTTGCCTCATGGTTGCCGCAGCTGATCGTCTCACCCTTTCCTGCCTTCGGGCTCCGCGCGGAACGCCCGCTTTGGTCAGTTCCGCAGGCGCGGTTTTTGCTTTCATTTCGTTCGGCGGCGGTTGCGCCGCCTATCACACCGCATGGAGGAGTTATGAAGAAGTGGATGGTGTTTCTGTCGGCGGTCTTTGCGTTCGCGGCGTTCTCGGGCCTTGTTTCTGAACCCGTCTTTGCCCAGAGCCAGAAGGCGAAGAAAGACGATGGGAAAAAGGAGTGGACCCAGAAGGACCGCGAGGAGCGCTACAAGCAGCAGAGCCAAAAAATCGACAGGGAGGCGGAGGAAAAGAAGGAACGGCTCCGCGACAATCCCCCCAAGCGAAAACTCGGGAACACCGATCAGGGTGAACTGAAGAGGCGCGAGGCGGCCATCGACAAGGAGGCTGCCGACCGGAAGAAGAACCTGAAGGACCACCTCGACAATCCGAAGGCGGGTCCCTACAAGAAGAACTAGACAGTTCAGGACGCAAATCCGGGAAGTCAAAAGGGCCGCGGTCGATCGCGGCCCTTTTTTGTGCGCGTTCTCCTGTGGGGGGCCGGCGCCGGAACGGACCATTCCATTTTGGGACAATCAAAAAAATACTGCATTTTCGAGTAATTGACGACATGAAGGCCATTGTGGGATGCCCCCCCGCTCTTGCCCGGTTTGGGACGTCGTGCCCGTTACACTGCGTAACTATTCAATTTGAAATGCAATACGCCCATTCGGCCCTCCTGTGCCGCGTCCGGCATGGCCCGTGCCTCTCGGTAAGGCAAGGCCGGAGGTTCACGGCCCAGGAAAGAATCTCAAAGGGGGCCAATCAAGATGGAACGACGAGTAACCGATCTGGGAATCAAGGAAATCTCGCTCGACCGGGTCGTTCTTTACCCTCACCTGCAGGGGGTCATCGGCGAGAAGTACTGCACGGCCAACCGCATCATCGTGCTGGAGGACACGCCGTCCGAGATCCGGGTCGCCATGCCGGAGCGGTCCCTGCCCTGTGTCGATGAACTCCGCAAGGTCCTGCCGCGCTGCAAATCGATCCGCCCCTGCCTCGCCGACGACATCGATATCGAATGGGTCTTCATGCGGGGATACGATCTCTACTCGCTGAATCATTCCTGCTGAGCCCCCTCCGGCCCCGGTGCCCGTTCCCCGCCGCGCCGCTGCGGCACCGAACGGGCCGGGCGGCCGTCCGCCCACCTCTGTAATTTTCTCCTTTTCATGCCGCACGGTTCGAGTTTTGCATAACGAACGTCGTGTTGTCGAATTTCCTCGGCGGACACCGCGTGAAACGATGCAAGAGACGAAGTATGACAGGCTGACGAAGAAGGCCCTGATCGAGAAGCTCGTTGAGGCCGAGAGGCGGCTTCGCCGGGCCGGCGAGGCGGACGGTCCCGGCCGCACCGCTGACCCCGGGCGGCGCCGCACGAAAACCGCCGGGGCGGCCGAGCGCCCCGACACGGCCCTGCGGCGGCAGAGCGCGAAAACCGGCTGCGCCGTTTCCCCCGACGGGGCGGACGTCCAGTCCGCGTCGGAGAGCGACTGCGCGGTCCTCGGCCGTGACGGCCGCGTGCGGAGGCTCTACCGGGTCGTCAAGGACATCCGGGACAATGCGGGAAACCCGGTTTTTTCCGAGGGCGCGCTCTACGAGATCAACCCGAAACCGGAGTCATCCGATGACGCGGCCAAGCCCGACGCGCAGGGCGAGTCGGACCGGACGGAGCTGATCTGCCGGTTCAAGCCCAACGGCACCCTGACCTATGTCAACGAGGCCTACTGCCGCTACTTCGGCTTCGAGAAGACCGACCTGCAGGGGCGCAACGTCCTGCTCTCCATTTCCGAGGCCGACCGCGAGAATGTCTATTCGCGCCTGCAGGGGCTCAGGCCCGAGCGCCCCGTCGACACCGTCGAGTACCGCGTGGAGAACGCATTCGGCGATGTCCTCTGGAACCAGTGGACCTACCGGGCCCTGTTCGACGACAGCGGCAACGTCCTGGAGTACCAGTCCGTGGGGCGGGACATCACGTTCCGCAAGTATACCCAGGAGGTCCTGGAAAAGCGGGCCGCCATCCTCGAGGCCGTCACCTACGCCGCCGAGGTCTTTCTGAAGAGCGATACCTGGAGGGACCGGATCGAACGGGTTCTCGAGCGCTTCGGCGCCGCCATGAACGCCTCCCACGTCTTTCTCTGCGAGAACCGCGTCGGGGAGGGCGGCCGGATCGCCGTGCCGCGCAGCTACGAGTGGCAGGCCCCGCAGGCCCGGGAGACGGGCAGCCGCCGGAAGTTCCTGCGGAACTCCAGGCTGGCCGTCCGCTTCTCGGAGTGGGTCTTCGCAAAGAGCGAGGGCCGGCCCATCTACGGCTCCATCGGAAGCTTCCCCGAAAAGGTCGTGGGGGACCTGGAGCTCGACAGGCAGCTCTCCATCGCCGTCGTCCCGATCCTGTCGGGCGATCGGTGGTGGGGCTTCGTCGGGTTTGCCGACTACACGGGGGAGGCCGGTTGGAGCGAAGACGAGATCGCACCCCTCGGGGCCGCCTCGGAGATCCTCGGCGCCGCCATCGAGCGGGAGGAAAAGGAACGGGTGATCCGGGAGACCCACGCCACCATCCGCGGCCAGGAACGCTTCCTCGCCGGCATCTTCGACGCCATCCAGGACGGCCTCATGGTCGCCTCGCAGGACATGACGATCCTGCGCGTCAACCGGGCGGTCGAAAAACGGTTTCCGCACATCGACACCTTCACGGGCAGAAAATGCCACGAGGTCTTTTACGGACGGAAGCGGCCCTGCGAGAACTGCCAGAGCCTCAGGGCCGTCGATACGGGCGAAGCCGCCTCGGGGGTCCACCCCATCGTGGGGCCCGACGGGGACTGCCGGGGGTGGGTCGAGGTCTACAGCTACCCCCTGAGGGATGACGATACCGGGGAACTCAAGGGCGTCATCGAGTATTCCCGGGACATCACGGAGCAAAAGAGGGCCGAACAGGCCCTGCGGGCCAGCGAGGAGCGCTACCGGGAGCTGGCCGAACTGCTGCCCGTGGGCGTGTACGAGGCGGATTTCGGCGGCACGTTCACCTACGCCAACGCAAAGGCCATGCAGCTCTTCGGCTACGGGGAGGACGAGGTCCGGCAGGGGATCCATTTCGCCCGGGTCGTCGCCCCCGAGGAGCACGGAATCGCCCGGGCCCGGTCACAGGACGTTCGCCGGGGCAAGGAACTCACCCACACGGAGTATACCTTTGTCCGCAAGGATGGGAGCCGCTTCCCCGGCCTGCTGATGGCAAGGCCCCTGATCCGGGACGGCCGCATCGCCGGTTCCATGGGGGTCGTGACGGATATCACGGAGTTCAAGAGGGCCGAGCAGGCCCTGCGGGCCAGCGAGGAGCGCTACCGGGAGCTGGCCGACCACCTGCCCGTCGGGATCTACGAGGCCGACTTCGACGGAGCGATCGGTTACGCCAACATCGCGGCGATGGAGATGTTCGGGTATTCCGCCGAGGAGGTGGCGGCGGGCGTGAGCTTCGCCGCCGTGGTCGCTCCCGAGGATCGGGAGCTGATGATGCGCAACGTCCAGTCGATCCGGGAAGGGACCCCGCTCGTCTGCCAGGAGTACACGATGCTCCGCAGGGACGGGAGACGCTTCCCGGCGCTGACGAGGTCACGGCCCCTCGTCCGCAACGGCCGCATCGTCGGATCGACGGGCATCGTCACGGACATCAGCGAGCTCAAGCGGGCCCAGGAGACCCTGCGGAAAAACGAGGCCCTGCTGGCAACCATCCTGAAGACGGCCCCCATCGGCGTGGGGATGGTCCGGGATCGTTTGCTGGAGTGGGTCAACGAGGGGATGGCCGCGCTGACGGGCTACGAGCCCCGCGAGCTCCGGGGAAAGAGCGCCCTCGCCCTGTACCCCGACCGGGAGGAGTACGAGCGGGTCGGCCGGGATCCGCATGCGCAGATCGAGGCCGGGGGGGGCATCGGGCCCGTCGAGACGCGCTGGAAGCGCAAGGACGGGTCCGTCCTCGACATCCTGCTGAGTTCCGCCCCGATCGATCCGCAGAACCCGTCGGCAGGGGTTGTCTTCACGGCCCTGGACATCACGGCCCAGAAGAAGGCCGCCCGGATTCTGCTCTTCGCCAAGCAGGATCTCGAAAAGCAGGTCGCCGAGCAGACCCGGGAGCTCGACGTGGCCAACATGCTGCTCCGGATCGAGCTCGAGGAGCACCGCAAGACGGAGAAAGCCCTCGTCCAGAGCGAGCGGCTCTACCGGGCCATCGTCGAGGACCAGACGGAGCTCATCTGCCGCTTCCAACCGGACGGGACGATCTCCTTCGTCAACGAAGCCTTCTGCCGCTTCTTCGGCAAGACGCGCGAGGAGATCCTGGGGACCCGGTACCGGCCGATGCCGCCGGAGGACCAGCGCACGGTCAGGGAGGCCCTGCGCGGCGTGAACCCCGAGAACCCCCTGATCGAGGTCGAAATCCGTGCCGAGCGGCCCGACGGCGAGCTTCGCTGGACGCAGTGGACCGACCGGGCCCTCTACGACGAGTCCGGGAACCTCGTCGAGCACCTGGCCGTGGGCCGGGACATCACGGACCGCGTCCGCTCGGAGCAGCAGATCCGCGAGAGCCGCAACACGCTGCGGGCCGTTTTCGACGGCATCTCCGACCCGCTGGTCATGGTCCGGGAGGACATGACGGTGGTCATGCTCAACCGGGCGGCCCTGGACTTTTTCGGTGCGGCGCTCTACCAGGACCTGATCGGGACCTCCTGCCTGGAGTTCTTCCGGGAGCGATACGGCGAGGAGGCGACCCGCCTCGTCCGGGACGCCGCCGCCGCTCAGGAGCCGGCCCGTCACGAACTGGAAACGAAGGGGGAGACCTCCCGCTACGAGGAGGTGTTCGTCTACCCGGTCGAGACCGGCCTCCTGGATCGCGGCATGGCCATCGTCCGCATCACCGACCGGACGCGCCAGCGTCTCATGGAGCGGGAGCTGATCCAGAGCGAAAAGCTCGCCTCCCTGGGGCTTCTCATTGCGGGGATCGTCCACGAGATCAACAACCCGAACAACTTCATCAGCTTCAACATGCCGATCCTGCGCGACTACATCCGGGACGTCCTGCCCGTCCTCGACGAGCACGCCGCCAAGACCCCCGGCTACGAGGTCCAGGGGATGCCCTACGCGGATTTCCGCGAGGACGTGCTGAAGCTGCTGGACAACATCGAGCACGGCTCCTCGCGGATCAACACCACCGTGGCCAAGCTCAAGGAATTCTCGCGCAGGAAAGACGAGAGGGGCGCCCGGCCGATTGTGCCCACGGAGGTCGTCGAGAAGGCCGTCGCCATCTGCCACACCCAGGTCCGCAAGACGGTGAAGACCTTCGACGTGGAGGTGCAGCAGGCCATGCCCGGGATGGTCACCGACCCCGACGCCGTCGAGCAGACCCTCATCAACCTGCTGATCAACGCCGCCCAGGCGGCGGACAAGCCGGATTCCCGCATCCGGCTCACCGCGCAATGGGGGGCCTCCGGGGAGGGGCTCGTCCTGGAGGTCGAGGACAACGGCTGCGGGATGGACCGGAGGACGGCCGCCCGCATCTTCGACCCCTTCTTCACGACGAAGGCAGAGGGGCTGGGGACGGGCCTTGGGCTCTACATCTCGAAAAACCTGATCGAGTCCGCCGGCGGCTCCATCACCGTGGAGAGCGAAATCGGCCGGGGCACGACCTTCCGCGTCGTGCTGCCCGACCTGAAGGATCACAGGGGCGAGAGCCGAACAACCGGTTGAAAGGGAGTCCGGACACATGAGCGAGAGGATTCTTGTCATCGACGACGAAATGGATTGCCTCGACAGCGTCAGGCGGGGCCTGATCAGCTCGGGCATCCGCGACGTCCGCGTGGAGAGCGACCCCCGCGTGGCGGCGCAGTCCGTTCAGCAGGGCGACGGCTATGCCGTCGCGCTCATCGACATCACGATGCCCTGGATCAACGGGGTGCAGCTCTTGGAGATCATCAAGAGCGCCAGCCCCGACACGGAGTGCATCATGGTGACCGCCGTCAACGACGCCCGCACCGCCGTGGAGTGCCTCCAGAAGGGCGCCTACGACTACCTCACCAAGCCCGTCTCGCGAGACGAGCTGGTCTCCAAGATCCTGCGCGCGATGGAGCGGCGCCGCCTGCTGGAGGTCCTCTCCGTCGGCAAGACGGGCAGCCTGCCGCAGATCAAGCACAAGGACGCCTTCGCGCCGATCGTGACCCGGTCGGAGAAGATGCTTCGCCTGCTCAAGGAGGCGGAGCTGCACGCCGCCAGCGATGTGCCCGTCCTCATCACCGGCGAGAGCGGCACCGGCAAGGAGCTGCTCGCCAGGGCGATCCACCGCTCGAGCCCCCGGGCGTCGTTCCCGTTCACCTCGATCAACATGGCCTCCCTGACGGGAAGCCTCTTCGACGCCGAGTTCTTCGGCCACACCAAGGGGGCCTTCACGGGGGCGGAGAAGGACCGCGCGGGCTACCTCGAGTCCACCCACCGGGGGACCCTCTTCATGGACGAGATCGGGGACCTGCCCCTCGATTTCCAGGGCAAGCTCCTGCGGGCCCTCCAGGAGGGGGAGATCATCAAGCTCGGCACCAGCACGGCGCGCAAGGTGGACGTGCGCTTCATCGCGGCCACCAACGCCGATCTCGACAAGCTGCTGGCCAAGGGGCAGTTCCGCAAGGACCTCTACTACCGTCTCAAGGGGGCCTGGCTCTCCATGCTTCCCCTGCGGGAGCGCCGGGAGGACATCCCGCTGCTGATCAACGTCTTCCTGCGGGAGTTCCGCGGGGAACTCACCGGTCACGATATCGAGGAGGACGCGCTGGAGATCCTCATGGGGTACGACTACCCCGGGAACGTCCGGGAGCTGCGCTCGATCATCCAGGCCTCGGGCAACCTCGCGCAGCAGAGGCCGATCGCGGCCCGCTACCTCCCGGAATATATCAGGAAAGCCAGACCGAAGGCGGCGGTCCCGGCGGGCGGCGGAGGCCCCATCGTCCCCCTGGCCGAGGTGGAACGGGTCCACATCCTCAAGACTTACGAGGAGACGACCCGCAACAAGCTCAGGACGGCCAAGCTCCTGGGGATCGGGCTCAACACGCTGAGGCGCAAACTCGCCTCCTACGGGGTCGACTGACCCCCGGAATCAAGCGTCATCCGGGGCCGGCCGGGGGCCGTTTCCTTCCCCGCACGCCTCGGGCGCAGACCCGTCAGCGCCGGTCCCTGACGCGATGCCCTGCGTGTCCGGCCGGCACGATCCGGCTCTCCGCGCCGGACCATCCCATCGTGGCACACCTTTTCTTCATTCCTGAAAAGATTCAGCTTTTCCTCCCATGCTGGGCCATTACGGCATGGGAGGCCTGCCCCACGGCCGGCGCCTGCCGGGTTTTTTATTATCCAAGTACCTGACATTGCAGATGAAATAATCGGGTACGAGTTTGGTACGAGCGGTGCTCTACCTCGCGGCAACCCACTGAGTCGAGGTGACGCCATGCCAGACAGAGACTTCCCGGAAAGAGAGCCGGATCGGACGTCGAACCGGATTCAGTCCCTTCACGGCGGGGAGCGCGGCCACGGGGCGGAGCAAACGCCCCGGGGGGACGCCGGGGATTCGTCCCCGTCTTCGCCGCACGAGGCATGCCGGGCTTTCATGGAGCAGCTGCCTTTCGGTGTCCTGACGGCGCGGCGCGACTGCACCGTGGATTACGTGAACGGCAGGTTCGTCGAGATGTTCGGATACGCCGTCGACGAGATCCGCGACATCCGGACCTGGTTCGAGACCTTTGCGCACAAGCCCGTATCGACGGGCATGATCGATGAGCTCTTCCGCGGCCGGCACCCGCGGACGGGGGGGGTGCATCGGGAGACCGTGATCGCCGTGCGGACCCGGCAGGGCGGCAGGCGCCTCTGCCAGGTCCACTTCGTGGGGCTCGCCGACGGCCGCCTGCTGACGACCTACGAGAACGTGGTCGAGCGGGGCCGCGTCGAGTCGGATCTGCAATACACGAAAATCGACTCCGTCGGCATTCTCACCGGCGGCCTCGCCCTCATCGTGGACGGGATCGCCGAAGGCCTCCGGGAGCTGCTGGAGACCGTCCAGGGGCAGGACACCCCCGCCGCCAGGCAGCTTCAGGCCGTCGAGCAGGAGGCGCGCTCGGCCAGGGAGCTGCTGCAGAAGATCCGGGGCTTCGCCGGCGGCCCGGCGAACGGGGCCCGGCCGGTCGACCTCAAGGAGATCATCCGCAAGACCTCCACCGTCTTCGCGAACACCCGGGGCGGGATCACCGTGCGGCGCAGGCTCGACGAAAAGCTCTGGGCCGTCGACGTCGACCGGGTCCAGCTCGAAAAGATGCTCATCCACCTCTACTTTCACCTGCAGCAGGTCTCCCCGACGAGCCCCGAGTTCCACATCGAGGCCGAAAACACCTGCCTCTTCGCGCCGGAATCGACGCTCTACCGGGTCAGGCCGGGCAAGTACGTGAAGGTGAGCCTGTCGTCGGGCGCCCCGGCGCAGGCGAAGGCCGGGCGGCCGAGGGCGCTTCGCCTCTCGGCGCTGATGAACGATGCCGGCCTGCGCGACAACCTGAGCCTGACCTATGCGCAGTGCATCGTGCAGGGTCACGGCGGGGTCCTGACCCTCGACGGAGACGAGAGGGCCCCGTCGGCGATTCAAATCCTGCTGCCGGCCGCCGGGGCGGCGTCTGCCGAATCGCCCGCCCGGCGCGGGGCCGGATCTTCGGGCGCAACGATTCTCCTGGTCGATGACGACGAGGTCCTGACCGGCCTGCTCCGCGAGATCCTGGAGGCCGCCGGCTACCGGGTGCTGACGGCGTTCAGCGGCCTCGAGGCCCTCGAGATCTACGAGGCGTGGGGAGGCGACATCGACGTCGTGCTGCTCGACATGATCATGCCGGGCATGGGGGGCGCGGAGACCTTCAGGAAATTGAAGGGCATGGACCCGGGGGTGGCCGTGGTCATCATCAGCGGCTACAGCCTGCCCGACGAGGTCCGGGAACTCCTCGCGCAGGGGTGCAGGGGGTTCCTGCAGAAGCCCTTCCTGATTCCCGACCTGTTCGACGCGCTCCGCCGGGCAAGCCGGCGGGACCGCGGCAAGAGAGGCTAGAGCCATGGACCGCGGCGACAGGGCGCTTGCGCAGAAGTCGATCTACATCGCCGGCACGCGCCGGCTGGACAACGAGGCCCTCGCGCAGTTTCTTGAGAGGCGGACGGGCACGCGCTGCGAGGCGGTCTCCTTCGGGCAGATGGAGACCCTCGGGCGGGGCTCGCACTCCCCGAGGAGCCTGCTGTTTCTCGTGGACCCCCTGGAGCCGGGGCTCAGGGCGGCGGTCCCGCGGGGCAATGGCGGGAACAGCGGGTTGCTGCCTGCCGGGCTTTTCTCCGTTCTCTTCAAGGAGGGCCCCAACGGCGACGGTCACGACAGGGCCTCCGCGGGGCTGCACTGCGGGTTCTTCTATCGATTCGACTCGGCGGAGCGGTTCGTCGACGCCCTCCGGGATCTTCCGACGTGCCGGCCGGCGGCACCCGGGGAGCCTCCCGTCGCCTTCGTGAGGCCGTGGAGCGCCTGCGACGCCGCGGAGGGGCATCCCCTGAGCCCGAGGGAGTTTCACATCCTGTTCCTGATGGCCGGCGGCCTCCACAACAGCGACATCGCCGACCACCTGGCCATCAGCGGCCACACGGTCCGAACACACCTCTACAACATCTTCCGAAAGATCCGCGTGCGCAGCCGCGTGCAGGCCTCCCTGTGGATCCACGGGCACGTGGAGCGGTTCTTCTGCCTGATCTGAGCCGGACCCGCGCTCCACGGCGCCGGTTATGAACCGGCTGGCGTAGGGGGCTTCGGATTTCCCGCGTCTGCCGTCCCGATGATCCCTTGCGGATGAAGAAACCGCCGGGACGGCGGCGGAAGGGGAAGGCCGTCCCGGCGGCGATGGAAGGCGGATGGTCCCGGTCAGTGGGAGATGGGCATGCCCAGGAGGCGGGCCACAACGGGGGCCACCAGGCAGCCGAACGCCGCCACGGGGGCCAGGTAGACAAGCAGGGTCATGACGGTGTCGATGACGATGAACGCCGTTCCGTCGTCGGGGCCGTCCACCTCCACGATCCGGTCAAAGATGCAGCTGTCGTGTCCAATCGCCTGCTCTTCCATTGCCTTTTCGCCGATCACTCTTTCCGCCAGCGCAGCTCTCATGGTCCTGCTCCTTCGTTCTGTTTGCACGGTCAGGGAGCATGGGCTGTGCCGTCAGGGCGGTATGGGAAAAAACCCTTTTAAATCGAATCGTTGAGATCATGGTCCCCCTGCGCGGGCGGTTCGGGCTGCCTGCGCAGGGTGTCCGATTCGGGGTCTTGTCGAAAATTTTCATTCAATATCGAATGGTTGTGTGAATTGTGCCATTCCGGCGCGGTGCGATTCGATCCGCCGTTTCGGGACGCCCGCAGCCTTGCATCCGCCCGTCGGACGCACCTGGCTCCCCTCCCTCGACAGAGGGGGAAAAAGGGGAGGGTCGGGGAGAGTCGGTTTTCTCCATCGCTGACCCCGTCCGGAGCACCGCGGTTGAGCCGGGCGGGCTGATCTGTTAGGATGGGTCCCACGTCTGCCGAGGAGGAAAGAGGATGCAGGATGCACTGGCGGGATGGCCCGTCGTCGTGGAGGTCCCCGTGGCCTGGGGCGAGATGGACGCCTTCGGGCACGTCAACAACATCGTCTATTTCCGGTATTTCGAGACGGCCCGGATCGCCTATTTCGAGAGGCTCGCCGTGCCGGAATTCCTGGCCAGGGACCCCGTGGGCCCGATCCTGGCCGAGACGTCCTGCCGGTTCCGCGCGCCCCTGTCCTACCCCGACACGGTCTCCGTCGGGGCGCGGGTGGCAAGCGTCGGCGAGGACCGCTTCGTCATGCGCTACGCCGTCTCGAGCCGCAGGCTGGGCCGCATCGCCGCCGAGGGCGAGGGGACCCTGGTCTGCTTCGACTACCGGCAGAACAAAAAGGCCCCTGTGCCGGAAGGGCTCAGGGGCCGGATTGCAGAGATCGAGGCGGGCCGTCCGCGCTAGGCGCTACTGCACCCTCCGGTCTCTCCAGTGCAGGATGTTGGTCCGGCTGGCGATCGTGGGCGGGTTGACGGGTGCCTTCTGGGTGTTCGAGCCGATCCCCGCGCCGCCGCTGACGGTCACGTAGAGGTCCGGCGTCGTGCTGTAGGGGTTCATGGACAGCACGGGCGCCGTGGGGATGCCCACGCCGAGCGTCATGCTGCGGCTGCCGCCCGTCAGGGACCCGGCGCCGCTGATGTACGACACGGCGTAGAGCTTTGCCGTGCCCGCCTGGCTGCAGGGGTCGCCGGAGCCGCTTGCGGGGGTGTAGGTGGTGAAGTAGACCTGGCCCCCGAAGATGGCGGGGTCGGAGAGGCACTTCTCGCCCGCCCCCGAGAGGCTGATGGTCCAGCCGTTCTTGGAAGCGCTGTCGGTGTAGGTGCTGCTCGTGATGTTCTCGAGGTCGGCCAGCTGGAGCGTGCCGGCGAGCGTCCTGTCCTTCACGCCGAAGAACCGGTCGGCGACGGTGCCCACGACGATGGGCTCGGCCTTGTCGCCGGTGCCCCAGTAGAGCCAGAGGGCGCCGTTGGCGTCCCGGGTCGCCGTCGGGGCGTCGTAGACGGGGCCGATGCCGGTCTGCCGCGCGAAGAGACGCGAGCCGCCCCAGCTTCCCGTCGTGCAGGAGGACCCGTCGGCGGCGAAGCAGAACTTGAAGCGCCAGAGGTTTCCGCCCAGGTCCCCGATGTAGGCCAGATCGATGAAGCCGTCATTGTCGGAGTCGATGACGGTGGGGGTCGCGGGCATCGCGTAGGCGAGGGCCGCGTTGTCCGCCTGGGTGTAGCTCCACAGGACGTTGCCGGTCGCCAGCTCGACCACGAAGAACCCCTTTCCGCGGGTATCGCAGCCCGTCCCGGTGCAGCTCGAGTAGTTGTGCCCGCCGCCGAAGAACCCGACCCACTTCTCCACACCGCCGACCTTGACGCGGTGCACCATCATCTTGCTCCACGGGTCGCCGAGGTAGGGCGCCTGGCTTGCCGAAGCCGTGATGCGCCACTTGTAGGCGGGGACGGCCGTGTTGGTGATGTCCAGGGCGTGGTATCCGCAGTAGTGGGGATAGGATGCCGAGTAGACGTTGCTGAAGCCGCCGTCGCAGGAACTCGACGAGCTCCAGAGGGTCTGCGTCGCGCCCCGGCCCTGGGCGAAGATAAGCAGGGTCTTCCAGTCCGCCGCGCTCTTGACCGTGCCGTCGCCGCTTCCCAGCCACACGTCGGCGACGCTGATGGGGCCGTCCACGTAGTACTGGTGGGTCAGGCCCGTGGGGTGCGAGGTGTGGGCGATGTCCTTGAGCTTGCTCAGCAGGTTGGGTGCGATGAAGCTCCAGAGCTCGGCCCCGTCGCTGGTGCGGAAGGCGTGGAGCTGGCCGTCGTTGGCTCCGGCCACGACGATCCGCTTGCCGTTGGCCGTCGAGCGGATGTTGTCGGCGCGGAAGGTCGCAAACGCGTTGGCCGTGTCCCGCATGTCCCGGAAATACGGCGCCGGCGTGCCCACCGTGATCGGGTTGGAGCGGAACGTGTCGCCCAGCTTCCAGTTGTCGGGGTTGTAGGCGCTCTCGCCGCGGATGAAGCCCACGACCTCGCTGCGCCTCGTGTCGTCGGCCACGTTGAGGTCGGCGTTCGTGACGGTGGCGGCCGTGAACGGCGTCAGTGCGCCGGCCTTGTAGGTGTACACGGCCCGCGAGGCAGCCGACCTCGCCTGGAGCACCTCGCCTGCGTCCCAGGCCACGGAGCCGATGCTGCCGTCGGTGTTGATATTGTACTTCTTGATGTGGCCCTGCCAGAAGGGCTCCCCGTTGGCGGGCTGGAAGGTCGCCTCGTAGAGGAAGTTCTCATCGACGAGCCGCGAGGAGGCCACCGAGGCCTGCGTGAAGGAGTAGGTCGCCTCCCGGATATGGTTGACGGCCTGCCGGAAGGCCGCCTCGAGCTCCGCGGCGTTGTTGGCCAGGAAGGCATAGCCGGAAAGGGGGGCCGTCCCCGGGTCGTTGGAAACGGCGAAGCACTGGTCGCTCGTCCCGTTACAGGTGCCCGTCACGGAGGCGCCGCCGCAGGCGCTGACCGTCGAGGGGTCGAAGCCCGACACGGAGCCCGTGTTCGGGACCAGCGGGTTGTCCGTCCCGCCCCAGTAGGCCATCCAGTTGAGGGTGTTCTTCAGGTGGTCGGGCATGTTGCTGCCCATGCCGATGACGAAGACCCTGTAGCCGGCGTCGGCCAGGGCCTTGGCCGCGAGCACCGACTCGCGCCGGCGCTTGTACTGGTCGGCCTGGGTGTCGGAACCCGAGCCGCCGCAGCTTGTCGTGTCGGCCCCGTCGGAGACGAGGATGACGAATTTCTGCCGGCAGCTCTGGTAGGCGTCGGCCGCCTTGTGCGCGTCGAGGTAGGCCTTCACGCCGGAGAGGGCCGAGACGAGAGGCGTGGCCCCGACGACGTTGGAATAGGTCATCCAGTAGTTGATGCTGGAATAGTCCCCCGAGGCCTGGTTCACGGTGCAGGAGGTCGTGCTGCCGCAGTAGATCTGGGAATACTTCGTCGCGATGTCGCGAAGCTTTGTGTACGTGCTTCCCTGGAACTTGCCCAGGCCGAAGCGGATGTTCATGCTCGTCTCGTCGTTGGCGTTGACCGTCCCGTCGCGGTTGTCGTCGAGGATCGTGAAAAGGGTCCTGCGGGCGATCTCGAAGCGCGAGCAGTAGGTCGTGTAGCCCGGCACGCTCTGGTCGTCATAGAAGGGCCCCGAGCAGGTGGGGTTGCTGTACTGCCGGGTCGGGTAATTCCACGCATCGTGGTCCCCCGGGGGGTTCCACTTCATGCTCCCCGACAGGTCGAGGACGATCATGGCGTCGGGGGCGACGGCCGTGAAGAGCCCTTCCTCGCTCAGCGGTTCGTCGGCCCCGGCCGGACCCGCGGCAAGGAACATCGCGAAGAGCGCAATCACCCGGAGCCAGGTCCCCGGCTTCTTTTTCCCTTTTTCTTTCGTCGTCCCGTTCATGACGAGCCTCCTTGGGGTTCAATCTGGCACCCTGCAGGAGCACCGGGCATGCCACGGGGAAATCGGGAGGGTCGTCTAGAAATCTTCCAATGATTGCGAGGGGTTGATCATTTGCGGGCGATTCGCCGACGGCAGGAGGGGCCCCTCGGAACCGGGCCGGAATGGCCTACCCGGCCTGCAATGCAGCATTGGAGCGCTTATCGGGCCCTGTTCCAGAACGGGACAGCCCTGTTTGGACCGCCGAAACGGGAAAGGCCGGCGCCGAAGCGCCGGCCTTTCGGGGCTGAGCATTTGCGGGGTGCGGGAGATCACTCCTTGTACATCTTGGCGAATCTCCACTTCTTCCTCTTCTTCCAGCTTCCCCGGTGATAGGCGTAGCTGGCCAGCAGCGGCAGGGCCATCGTCGCCTCGGCGAAGACCATCTGCTCCGAGACGGTGTCCACCTTGCCCCACGAGGCGGCCTCCTTGAGCGTGGAGCTCGAGCAGGCCCCGTCGCGCACGTCGGCCACGGTGATCTGGATGGCGTACCGGTGCATGGGGACGTCCTTGCCCAGGATCTCGGCGCAGATGACCGTGTCCTGGATGAAGTTCTTCGGCACGCCGCCGCCGATCATGAGAAGGCCCGAGGTGGGTGCGGCGATCTTGATCTCCGTCAGCTCCCGGAAGTCCTTCACCGAGTCGATGGTGACGTGGTTCCCGGGGCGCCGATGCTGGTGGAGGACGAGGCCGAATCCCGCGCTGGAATCCGAGAAGGCCGGGCAGAAGATCGGCACGTCGTTCTCGTAGGCCGTCTGGACGAGGGACCCCTTCTTCTTTGCCTTCTTCGTCAGGTACTTGCCCATCTCCCGGATGAATTCCCGCGACGAGTAAGGCCGCGGCGGGAGCCGGTCGGCGATCTCGGTGACCGTCCTGTCGCAGTGCTGGAGCTGTTCCTCGTCGATGAAGGTGTCGTAGATGCGGTCGATGTAGAGCCTGCGCAGCTCCCGGTCGTCGACGTGGGGCGTGCCCTGGTAGTGGCGGAAACCGAGGGCCTCGAAGAAGTCCATGTCCACGATGGAGGCCCCCGTGGCCACGACGGCGTCGACCATGTTGTACTTCACCAGGTCGGCATAGATCTGCATGCAGCCCGCGGCGCTCGTGCTGCCGGCGATGGTGAGGAAGATGACGCAGTCGCGGTCGGCGAGCATGCGATCGTACATCTCGGCCGCCGAGGCGAGGTCGCGTGCCGAGAAGGACATCTTCTTCATGGACTTCACGATGTCGACGGCGTCGATCTTGGTGATGTCGATGTGCTCGACCTTCGTTTTCAGGTAATCCTGCTTCTTCTTGCCGGTTTTTTTTGCCATGAAAGACTCGTTTCCCCTTCGTTGTTGATGGCCACTTCTTACCCCAACTCCCTCCCCAAAGTCAAAAAGGATTCGGGGTCAGGCCTGATTATTGACTTTTCTCGACTCTAACGCATGCATCACCCTTCCCACATCGTCTTCCATCTTTCCCCCGCCGGCATGATATTTCGAGATCGCCGAGGGGTCTTTGCCCAGGAATCCTGCAATTTCATTGACCTTGTATGAAAAGGCCAGAGCCGCGCTGCAAAAAAGCACACGCGCGCTGGAGATATCCCGCGACTTTCCCTTTGACCTTATCTGTCTCTCGGTCACACCGGAAGCGGTCTCAACAACGGCCATGATATCTTCCAGGGAATGTTTCCGAGGCATTCTCTTTTCCCTGATTTCCGATCTGGTCCGATCGACAATGGCCTCAACAAACGGCCCGTCACCGAGAAACCTCTGATCAATGGTGCCGTAGATTTCTTCTCTGTCCGCACGGATGGAATCGTCCATAAAATCCTGGTAACGCCTGACGGCCGAGGGTTTCCTTGTGTCAAAGAGACTCAGAACAAAGTCGGTGTCGATGAGGTCGGGGCGCTTCTCCTGATGCAGGTAAGCATGATGACTGGACCAGGGATATTCATCGGTTCTCGTGACGATCTCGGCCCGCAACGGGTTGAGATGGATATACTTGACAAGCGTCAGCAGGTAGGCATCTCTGTCGCAGAGGATGGCCTTGTAGCGACCCTGAAAGAGATGTCCGACCGCGCCGTATTTTCGATTGAAGAACGCCGTGTAACTTTGCTGCAAACCCTGCATTGTCTTCGAGAGGGGAATCTCCGCCGTTTCGATGAGGAGATGAAGATGATTGGGCATCAGGACATAGGCGTATAATTGGAAATGGTGCCGCGCTTTATACCGAGAGAGAAGATCGAGGTATCGTTCGTAATCGCCTTTGGAACGAAAGATGTCTTCCTTCCGGTTGCCGCGGGCGACGACGTGATAGAGCGCGCCCTCGAATTCGATGCGGGGCTTTCGTGCCATGCGCTGCTGATACTGCATGCGCAGTGAAAAGTCAATAATCAGGCCTGACCCCGTTTGTTTTTCTTGCATCGGGCGGGGGGCTCTGTTACTTCGTTCCCATGGATCTCTTCTCGACCCGCGAGATTCTCACCGTCTCGGAGCTCACTCGGCAGGTCCAGGACGTCCTGGAGGCCGCCTTCGATCGGCTCTGGGTCGAGGGCGAGATCTCCAACCTCCGCCGTCCCGCCTCGGGCCACCTCTACTTCACGCTCAAGGACGAAGAGAGCCAGATCCGGGCGGTCCTCTTCC
>JAGPKU010000042.1:6147-19465 GCA_018053845.1 Syntrophobacterales bacterium | reverse complement strand
GCCATTTCAATGGCAACCTTGAGCGCCCGTCCCGAGGTCTTGGATCCGTCCGACGCCACGAGAATACGCTTGATCATCTTCCTGCCCCCTTTGCTTCGATTGCCGTTTCTCCATCCGAGTCTGCCGATCAATTCGCGTTCATGAACATCAGGAAAAGGGACGAACCTCTCACCTGTTCTCTGCCGCGGTCAGCTCCGCGTATAGGCGCCTGCCGATCTCCATTCCCCGGTCGATGAAATCGGGGCCGTACCGGCGCCCCGTGCCGCTGCGGAAGGTCTCCCGGATTCTGCCGACGCCTTCCAGTCCCTCGAGAAACCGGCCGAGCAGGGCGGACAGGGGCACGTTCCGCCTCGAGACCATGTCCCAGAGCATTTCGGAGAAATTGTCCGGTCCCCAGCGGAACTTGTCGGCGTCGTACAGCGCATCGGAGAGAAGCTGCCCGTCCTCATCGGCCATGGGCTGAGGCCGCCGGAAGGCCTCGTGGTTTGCGATGGCCCCCGCGATCGCCTCCTGCTCAGTCTGCCGGAGGTCGTAATCCTTCAGGAGCCGTCGGACCTCCTCGGCCCCCGTCCGGGCGTGTTCCCGTTCCTCCCTTCGGATGTCGTGGAGGACACCGGCCACGTGGGCCAGCGAGACCAGCCGGCGGGTTTTCCCGACCGGTCCCGTCGAGCCGCGCTCGACGAAAATGATGGCCCCGGCATCCACGGCCACCTTGGTCGCATGGCCCAGCCCGTGACCGATGCGGTCGGGACGCGCGCCCAGTTCGGCAACGGCTCTCTGCACCAGCGGGTCAACCTGGAACAGGGCGGCGGAGGTCTCGACATGAGCGCCCTGTTGGCCGTAGAACAGGGGCTCGCCGACCTCGCGCGCGATCCGCCGGGCGATCTGACGGGCTTCGAGGTACTCCTGTCTCACATCATTCCCCGGTATGGTCGTGCGGCAGTGGGTTCTGCGCGTCACAGCGACATCAAAATAGCATGGAAAAGGGACAAACGGTAGGGGAATCCCGCAGCGGGCCCGATCAGGGGACCCGGACGAGGACCCGGACGAGCTGCTCCAGGTGGCGCAGCGTGCTGCACTCCATGGCCAGGTCGCAGTGACGCATGTAGCGCCGCATCTCCGAGTCCCCCGTCCCCCACATGGAGGGCGTCTCGGGGTTGAGCCAGATGAGGCGTCGGCAGCGGGCCGCGATTTTCTCCAGGAGCTCCTCGGCCGGGTCGCCGTAGTTGCTGCGCCCGTCACCCAGGATGATCACCGTGGTCTTGCCCGTCACCGCGTCCAGGTGTTTGCGGGTGAAATCCCAGAAAGCGCTGCCGTAATCGGTTCTCCCCATGTGGATGTCGAGACCCTCGCCCGTTCGGAGGCGCTCGACGGCCTCGGCAACGGGACAGCGTTCGAAGACGTGGCTCACCTCGAGCAGGCTCGAGCAGAACACGAAGGAACGGATCCGCGCCACGACCTCGTTGAGGCCGTAGAGCATGAGCAGGCAGAACCGGACCACGGTGGACATGGAGCGGCTCACGTCGCAGAGGATGACCACGTCGGGCCGGTTCACCCGTTTCTTTTTCCACGCGGTGTCGAACAGGAGCCCCCCGTGGTGCATGTTGGCCCGCAGGGTCCTCTTGAAGTCGAGGGCGCCCCGCTTTGCCCGCCGCCGCCTCCGCGAGTAGCGGTCGTTCATCCGCTTGACCAGCTTGCGGATGAGAAAATGCATGCGATCGTAGTGACGCTCCTCCAGCTCTGTGAGCCTCACGTCCCAGAGGTAGCGCTCGATGACCCGCTCGGTGCTCTCGCGGGCGTAGATCTCGTACTCCTGCTCGACGTACCGCCGGACCATGTCGACAAGGGTATCCCGGCCCTGCTCCAGCTGACGGGCCGTCCCCTCGGCGCCCGCGCTGCCCTCCCGGTAGAGATCGGCCACGTACCGATCGAGCCGGTCCAGTTCCAGGGCCTGGAGGATCCGCGCCGTGAACATCCCGCGTTGCGTGAAAAAGCGGATGCTCTGCAGATCGGCCGACCGGGCCGCGTCCCGCACGGCCAGCGCCACGCCGCCGAGATCGCCCTCCTGGATCATCCCCCCGATCGGCGGCATGTCCCCGGGAAGACCTTCGCCGCCGTTGTCGGGGCCGGGTGCGAAGGCGTCGGGCAGCGGGTGGAAGGAAAAGAAACGCTCGAAGCAGTCGTCGAAGATCTCCTTCTCGGCAGCGGATTTCGCCAAGGTGGCCCCGAGGCTGCTCTTGACGACCCGGCGGTCTCCGTAGCCGGAGATCGCCAGGGCCTGCGCGGCATCGATGCTCTCCGAGACCGACACGGGCACCCCTGCGCCCCGCAGGGAGACGATGAAGCTGTTGAGCACGCGGTCCATCAGGACCCTTCCTTGACGGCCCGGTCGACGAGCAGGAAGAGCTTCTCGTCGACGGTGCGGATGTCCTCCTCGAACTTGAGGAAGGTGTTGAGGGTCTTTCGGGTCAGGTCCCGGTCGAGCCCTTCCGAGTGCAGCAGCAGGAGGGCCCGCGCCCAGTCGATCGTCTCGCTGATCGACGGGAGCTTCTTGAGCTCGAGCGTTCTGACCTCGTGGATGAACGCCACGAGCTGCCGCTCCAGCCGCTCCGGGATGCCGGGCACATGGTACCGGACGATCTCCCGCTCGAGAGCCGGCTCCGGGAACGGGATGAAGAGGTGGAGGCATCGGCGCTTGAGCGCCTCGCTGAGCTCCCGGGTGCTGTTGCTCGTGAGGAAGACGAAAGGCCTCGTGCTCGAGCGCACCGTCCCGATCTCCGGAATCGACACCTGGAAGTCCGAAAGGATCTCGAGCAGGAAGGCCTCGAACTCCTCGTCGGCCTTGTCCACCTCGTCGATGAGCAGAACGGCCCCCTGCTCTTCCTGCAGGGCCTTGAGCAGCGGGCGGGGCTCGAGGAACTGGGGGGAAAAGAAGATGTCCTCGTGGCGGTGCAGCGTCCGGATCGACTCTTCCAGGTCGCTGTCCTTCCGGACGATCTGGTCCAGCTTGTCCCGCAGCAGCTGGGTGTAGAGCAGCTGCTTGCCGTACTTCCACTCGTAGAGGGCCTTGGACTCGTCGAGCCCCTCGTAGCACTGGAGCCGGATGAGCGGCAGCCCCATGAACGCGGCGGCTTTCTTGGCAAGCTCCGTCTTGCCCACGCCCGCCGGCCCCTCGACCAGGACGGGCTTCTCGAGGTGGAAGGCCAGGTACACCGTCGTCGCGATCTCCGTGCTGCAGATGTACCCGGCCCGCCTGAACCCGTCACGAACCGTCTCAACCGCCGTGAATCTTCCTTCCCGATCCGTCATGACGTCCCCTTCCCGCTCAGCAGTGCGTGCCCCCATTTGCGCCGTCGCGCCCTCGAGGCGGCGCCCCCGAGCGCAATCAGCCTGTCGATGTCTTCCCCGAGCGCGCCCGGGCCTCCGGGGTCTGTGCACCCGAGCGCCTCGGATGCACGGCACAGGGAATCCCGCGCATGGCCGACGACCCGATGGAGGGAAACGAGCCGGTGCTCGACGGCCTCGCCGCCCCTCTCCGCTTCGAACGACCGGGCGGCCTCACGGGCGAGGTGCCTTGCCGCCTCCAGCAGGGCTGCCGCTTCCCCGACCCGTTCCACGCCGTCGGCGGCGGTCTTTCCGGGTTTCTTTCGCCCCTCCTGGATCGCGTGCCTCAACAGCCGCTCGAGCCCTCCCAGGACGGCCCCGGAGAGGAGCACGTCCTCGGCCGCGCGGAAGGGCTTCGAGAGATCCTCCCAGGCCCTGCCCTCGCGGCCGAGCACGGAGGCGGCGGGCACGGTGCATCGCTCGAGCCCGATGGCGCAGTGCCGTGCAGGCTCCAGGAAACCCGGCGGCGGCAGGTCTCTGACGACAAGACCGGGAGCGTCCTTCGGGACGAGAAAGGCCGAAAAGCTCTTTCTGCCGTTCCGGCGGGCCGTCACGGCGAACACCAGGAAAAAGTCCGCCAGGGGCCCGTTGGTGAGCCAGGTCTTCTCCCCGTCGAGCACGTAGCGATCGCCGCTGCGAACGGCCCGCGTCCGGATCCCCTTCGGGTCGTTGCCCGCTTCCGGCTCCGACAGGGCGATGGAAACCGTCTGTTTCCCCGATGCCATCGCCGGCAGGATCTCCCTCCTCTGACGGCCCGTGCCGCACTCGGCGATGAGCGTTTTCGCGACGATCAGGTGAACCGCCCACGACAGGGCGAGACCGGGCCGTCCTCCCGCCCTCACGAAGCCGTCCATGGCCGAGAGCATCTCGGCATACCGGGCCCCTTCCCCCCCGAATGCGGCCGGGACGCTCCAGCCCAAAAGCCCCCGCCGTCCCATGGATGCCCAGAGACTCCCGAAGCCGTCCGGTCCGCCGTCCTCTTCACTCAGCAAGGCATCCCGGCGCGCCAGGGACAACGCCTGCCGCAGCCGCCTCGCATGATCCTTCGGCACGGCCATCGCAGCCTCCCGATTCGGTCAGGCGCCGAACCGCTCGAAAAACGAGTGCAGGATTTTCTTGAACGCCTCGATCTCGCCCTCCGTGAAGCCCTCCCGCATCCGATCGTTGACCCGCCGGATCACGACCCGGGCCCGCTCGATCTCCTCGCCGCCGCTTTCGGTGATGAAGACATGGGAAGCGCGGCGGTCCGCCGTGCCCGCGCTGCGCTTGACGAAGCCCGACCGCTCGAGCCGATCGACGAGCCCCGTGAGGGTCGAGTTGTCCAGGGAGAGCTCCGAGGAGAGCTCCGACATGGTCCGCCCGTCCTTCTTCTTCAGCAGGAAGAGGATCCCCGATTGCGCCGGCGTGATGGAGACGCCGGCCTCGGCCATCCGGTCTTTCAGGTACGTTCGCAGCTTGTGCTGCGCGGAGAAGACGAGATAGATCAGCCGATCGTCCTTCGGCATGGAACCCTTCTCCCTGACGTTTCTTCCGCTCTTCATCTCTTCCGCTCTTCCCATCCTCACGCTTTGTTTGGCATGCCAAATAAATCCTGTCAAGAATTATTTTGCATGCCAAATAACATCCCGCCGCACTTCAAAAAAAAGCCCACGGCATCGTGGGCTTTCGTTTTCCATCGTCTCATTGACCGAATGCGCTACTTCAGGCCCTCGAGGACACCCTGGAAGAAATCGTGATGCTCCTCCTCGTCGGCAAGGATCTGCCTGAACAATCGTGCCGTTGTGGGATCGTCTTCCGCTTGCGCGACCGCGATGGTCTGTTTGTACAGTTTGATGGCCCCTTCCTCGTCTTTCAGGTCCCTGGTCAGCATCTCCTTCAGGGAATTGCCGACGAAGATCGGGTCCGGCTTCGTCGTCGGGACGCCGCCCAGGTAGAACAACCGCTCGGCGATGGCCTCGGCATGCTTCATCTCTGCGACGGCGATCTTCTTCAGCTCGTCCTTGATGGCATAATGGGGAATCCCCGACCACTGGACGTGCTGCCACATGTACTGGACCGATACCTGGATCTCCCGGGCGATCCCCTTGTTCAACAGTTCCAACAGTTTCTTGCTGGCCATGGCGGGTCTCCTTTTCGGGTTTGGTGTTGTTCGTAAAATAGAGGATCTCGAGTCTCCCGTCAACGATTTTGATCACCGCACAGGCCGTGCCGGGAGCGGACAGAAAACCCCGCTCCGTCGCGGAGCGGGGTTCTTTGCCTGCACTCGATCGGGAATCCGCCCGGGTCCGATCCCGCCGGGGCATCGGTCCCGGCAGGCCCTGTGGCACCGTCGCCTCGACACCCTACATTTTCTTCGCCTTTGCCTTGGGCTTTGCCTTCGCCTTCGGCTTGGCAACCTTGGCTTTCTTCTTCGGGGCGGCCTTGACCTTCTTCGCTATGGCGGGTTTCTTGGCCTTCTTGGCGGGCTTGGCTTTCTTGGCGGCCTTCTTGGCCTTTGCGGCGGCTGCCTTGCCCTTTTCCATCGGCACGTCGCAGCAGATCAGTTCGCCGACGGCACAGTCGCAGCTCTCGTCAACGGCGACGACCAGACCGCACACGTCGCACGTGAACAGATCACCCTTCTTCGCTTTTGCCATCTCGCTCTCCTCCTTGGTTGATGTGTTTCTTCGTTCTCGCGGTTCCCGCATTCGGAGTGATTTTTTCTAGCCGGTTTTTTTCCGCATTTCAAGCACTTTCTGCATTTGCCGACCCCGTGCGATATGCGGTCGCTGTTTCTTGTATCGCACGGCGCCCGGGCAGCGCGACGGCGTACAACCCCAAATCCGCTTCACCGGCGGCTTTGAGGGCACATCGCGGATCGCGCCATCGCTGCCCCGAGCCGCGCGGGCGATGCGGCCGCACACGATGACCTCCGCCGCCCCCCGGTACGGGCCGGAACTGCCGCTTTGTCTATTGAAAAAAAAGATCGGCTGTGCGAAATTGGTTCTGACGAAACCTCGATCCCGACACTCGCCGTTGCCGGTTTCAACGTCCAGACAACCGTATCCACAACCTCTCGCAAAGGGAGTGCAAGATGGGCCGATTCAAGAAATGGTTGATAGGCGCGGTCGTCGTTCTCTTCCTTTTCACCGTCATCGGGTTCTTCGTCGTGCCCCCCATCGTGAAATCCTTTCTGCTGGACAATGTGTCGCAGCAGCTCCGCCGCACGGTGAACGTCACGGACGTGGGGTTGAACCCCTTCACGCTCACGCTGACGCTCAGGGGCATCGAGATCAAGGAGCCCCCGGGCGACAAGACGTTTGTCTCCCTCGGCGAACTCGTCGTGAATCTCGACGTCCGGTCGATCTTCAAAGGGGCGCCCGTCATCGAGGAACTGGCCGTCAGGCGGCCCTACATCCACCTTGTGCGGAACCCGGACAACTCCTACAACTTCTCGGATCTTCTCGGGCTGCTGACGCAGGAGGAGCCGAAGGACGCCAAGAAGGAGCCCCTTCGTTTCTCGGTGAGCAACATCGTCATCGAAGGCGGACGGATCGAGTTCGAAGACCGGCCCTTCGAAACGACGCACGTCGTCCGCGAGCTTCAGCTGGGCATCCCGTTCATCTCGAACATCCCCGAGTACGTCGACGCCTACGTCCAGCCGAGGTTCTCGGCGGTGATCAACGACGACCCGTACATCCTCGAGGGAAAGACGAAGATCTTCAAGGATACCCGGGAGACCCTCTTCAACATCCTCATCGAGGACCTCGACCTGCCCTTCTACCTGGCCTACATCCCGCACGATCTGAACATCTCCGTCCCGTCGGGAAAGCTCGACGTGCAGTGCACGGTGACCTTCTCGATGTCCCCCGATCGGCATCCCGCCGTCTCGGTGGCCGGCAACGCGGTGCTGAAGGACTTTGCGCTGCAGGACCGGAAAAAGAGCCCCGTGGCCGGGCTCAAGAGGCTCGAGGTGGTCATGACGGCCCTCGAGCCGCTCGAGTCGAAGTTTCACTTCGCGAAGATCGCCCTCGACTCCCCGGAGCTCAATGTCCGCAGGGACGGCAGCGGGACGATCAACCTCCTGACCCTGATGGAGAAGCGGGAAGACACACCGACCGCCGCAAAGGCAAGACCCGCCGCCCCGGCCGGGCAGAAGCCCCTGCCGGCGTTGATCCTCGACGAGTTCGATCTCAAGGGCGGCCGGATCGCCTATCGCGACGAAGTGCCCGCGGAACCGGTCAGCACCTTGATCCAGGATCTCTCGATCAAGGGGGAGCAGATCTCCACCCTGAAGGACAGCCGCGGCAAGCTGACGCTCTCGATGGACCTCAACCGGGGAAGGGGCTCCGTCGCCGTCAGCGGCCCCATCGGCCTGAACCCCCTCTTCGCCAGCCTCGACGTCGATCTCAAGAGGATACGAATCCGGCCCTTCCAGGAATACTTCACCGACAAGTTCCGCGTGAACGTCACCGACGGCGACATCTCCGCCAAGGGAACCGTTTCGGCCGGCAAGCCCCCGGACAAGGACGTGACGGTCCAGTACGATGGGAATCTCCTCCTGGGCCGCGTCGCCACGGTGGACAAGATCAACGGTGACGACTTCATCAAGTTCAAGACGCTCTTTGTCAATCACGTGCGGGCCGGTTACAACCCGCTCTTCGTCCGGATCAAGGACATGTCGCTCACCGATCTCTACGCCCGGATCATCGTCAACGACGGCGGCACCCTGAACCTGCAGAACGTGGCCAAGCCCGAGGCGGCCGAGGGGGAGCCGACCGCGGAGGCGGTCACGGCGCAGCAGGCTGAACCGGAGGAAGCCGGGCCCGGTGAAAAGAAGGAGTACGTGGGCGATATCCTCGCGAAGAACATCGAGGTCAACCGCATCTCGCTGCAGAACGGCACCATCGTCTTCGACGACCGCAACGTGAAGCCCAACTTCTCGGCCACGCTCACGGAGCTGACGGGAAGAATCACCGGCGTGACGTCCATCACGACCACGCCGGCCGACGTGGACGTCCGTGGGAAGATCGGCCGCTACATCCCCGTCGAGATCGCCGGGAAGGTCCACCCCTTCAAGGAAAACCTGTTCGTGGATCTCAAGGCATCGCTCAGGGATTTCAACCTCAGCCCGCTGACGCCCTACTCGGGCACTTACGCGGGCTACAAGATCGAGAAGGGCTCCCTGTCCTTCGACCTCGACTATCACATCGCCGACAAGAAGCTCGACGCGCAAAACAGGGTCGTCATCGACCAGCTCACGCTGGGCGACCGCGTGGAGAGCCCCAAGGCCACGAAGCTTCCCGTCGGCCTGGCCGTCACGCTCCTGCGCGATGCCGACGGCAAGATCAACCTCGACATCCCCGTAACGGGCCGCATCGACGACCCGGAATTCAGCGTCTGGCGAATCGTCCTGCAGGTGATCGTCAACCTGCTCACCAAGGTGGCCACGGCGCCGTTCGCCCTGCTCGGCTCCCTCTTCGGCGGCGGCGAGGAGCTGAGCTACATCGAGTTCGACGCGGGTTCCGCCGTCATCACCGAACCGAACCAGAAGAAAGTGGAGACGCTGGTGAAGGCCCTGAAGGCCAAGCCCGCCCTCCGGCTCGACATCGCGGGCGGCGTGGACCTGGAGAGGGACCGCGAGGGGCTCATCCGCCGTCAGTTCGAGAGGAAGCTCAAGGCGCAGAAGATGAACGACCTGATCCGGAAGGGCGAGAAGGTGGAGTCCGTCGACGCGATCACCCTGGAGCCCCAGGAATACGATCGGTACTTGAAGAGAGCCTACGGTGCCGAGAAGTTTCCCAAGCCGAGGAACCTGATCGGCCTGGAGAAAAGCCTTCCCAACGAGGAGATGGAGAAGCTCATGATGACCCACATCGTGGTCAAGGACGACGACCTGCGGCTGCTGGCCACGAAGCGGGCCGAAACGGTGGCCGATGCCATCCGGAGCGAGGGGTCGTTCGACGCGGGCAGGGTGTTCGTCGTCGAGCCCAAGACGCTCCAGCCCGAAGACAAGAAGGACGTCAAGAGGAGCCGCGTCGACTTCAGGCTGAAGTAGCGTTCGGGGGGCATGAGGGGAACCGGCCGTCTCCCGGCCCCTCCGGGCCCGTTCAAGCTTCCTCGGCGGCTTTTCTCTGGTCCCGTTTCGCCTTGAGGTAGATGAGGATGCCGACCACGAGGAATGCGCCGCCCATGACGAGCTGCTTGATCTCGTCGCCCTCCATCTGACCCTGCATGATCTTCATCACGGCGGTGACGATCGAGACCAGGCCGTAGAACAGGAACAGCAGCGCCGTGATGGAACCCACGCCGCCCAGCTTTCCCGCGGGCGGACCGGCCTGGGCCTTGCCCTCCGCAGCTTCCGCCGCAGGCCTTCCCGTCCCCGTCGGCAAGGGCCTGCGGGCCGTTCCTTGGGCCTCCTTGTCCTGTCCCGCCAGGTACCACAGGATCCGGTCACGCTCCTCGGACGTCTTGGCGGTCTTGAGTTTTGCGATCAGTTTCCGGCGCTCCCGCTCATCCATGGCTGCACCCCGTCGTGACGGCTTCCGAAATCCTCAGCGCCTGTATTCTCTCTACACCATTCAGGGCCCGAAGGCAACGATCGGGTCCGCCGCCTGCCGGCGTCCTCCCGCTCACGGCTGCCCTTCCCGGTCACCCGGGGCATGATCCTGTGTTCTCTTGTACCCGTAACGCGCCTCGAAGATGGGCGCCGTCAGGTTGTCCACGGGGACGTAGTCGTCCGTGAGGATCACCGAGGGGCGCTCCCGGAGGATCTCCCGCAGCTTCGCCGGGGGCACAAGATGGGCGGTCATCTTCCCGCCGGCCCTGCCGGCGGTCACCCGCACGAAATCTTCCATGTCCCACTTCTTCGGGCTCGCCACGACCACGCAGGTGGCGATCCCCAGGCGCCGAAGCTCCGGCGCCAGGACGAGCAGGTTCACGTTTCCCTGGCCGAAGACCTCCTCGAGGGTCCGGATGTAGGACGGCAGGAACAGCCCCTCCGTGACGCTGTCGATGAGGTTGGCGATCAGGAACCCGTCGGGCTTGAGCAGCGCCTTCATCTGCCTCGCGAACTCCAGGGTCGTCAGGTGGTAGGGGATGGAGAGGTCGTTGAAGGCATCGCCGAAGATGAAATCGTAACGGCCCTTGTCCTTGGAGTTCATGACGAACCAGCGGCCGTCCTCGTTGAAGGACCGGATCGACGTGCCGCGGGGGAGCCCCAGGTGTTCGTACACCACGCGGGTGACCTCCGGGTCGATCTCCACGACATCGATCCGCGCCCCGGGATACCGCGCATCCATGTACCGGGGAAAGGTATACCCGCCCCCGCCGATGAAGAGGGCATCGACGGAGCGTCGTGAACGCATCTGCCAGCTGACCAGTTCCTCGTAGATCCGGATGTAGTCGTAATCCAGGAAGAAGGGGTCGTTGACGTCGTTGATGGAATGGATCAGGTTGTCCAGGATGAGCGCCTCCCCCTCGGCCGTCCCGTTCTTGATGGGGTACTTCTTGAGCTTGATCGTGAAATAGTCGCTTTCCTTGTAGTAGTAGGTCTTCCCGTCGAGCAGCGGCCTGTAGGCGTAGCCGAAGATCGCGCTGAGAAGCACCGCAGCGCCGGCGACGGCGGCCGCGGCGATCAGGGCGGCCTTCCGCCGCATGAAAAACCCGCCGAACAGAAAGGCCGACACGATCAGGACGGCGCCCATGGTCAGCAGGATGTTGCGGGTCCCCATCCAGGAGATCAGGAAGAAACCCGTTGCGAAGGTCCCGATGATGGAGCCCAGGGTGGAGAAGGCGTAAATCTTGCCCACGATGTTGCCCGTCCGGTCGAGGTTGTCCAGCGTGAGTTTCACGACGACCGGCGAGATCATCCCCAGCAGCGTCGAGGGCACGAAAAAGATGGCGGTGGTCAGCAGCAGGATCCGCAGCATCAGCGTGGTCCGGAGCGGGGCGGCGCCGATGAGATCCGTCAGCGGCGCGATGGTCAGGGCGCCGAGCCCGGACAGGAAGAGCAGCCACCCCAGCGTGGCCGGCCGGGGATAGCGGTCCGCCAGGATTCCCCCGAACCAGGCGCCGATGCTGATCCCCGCCAGGACGACCCCGATGATGCTTGTCCAGGTGTACAGGGAAACGCCCACGTAGGGCGCCATGATCCGCCCCGCGACCAGCTCGATGACGAGCGTGCAGAAGCTCGCGATGAAGACGACGACATTCGCTTTGACGACAACGGGGTTCATGCGTGCCTCGCAAAACCGGCGAACGGCTCAGGGACAGGGGGCGAATGGCATGGAATGCTCCGGCTTCGCCTGGAGCCATCCGCCTCGAACCGTTACTGTTACTGTTCCTTTTTCGTCGTGACCTCCGCCTTGATCCGGTTCACCGCCGCGACGGTGGCGTCGAACACGTTCTCGCGGAAATCGCCGGCCACGACGACGTACATCACGTCCTGCCCCACCTTGAGGGTCCCCTCGTTGACGTGGGCCAGGACCTCAATGATCCCCGGCATGGCCTTGATCCCGGCAAGGACGGACTCGAGGCGGCTACGGTCCGCACGGACGGTCACCTCGGAGACGGGCCTGCCGTCCCGCGATGTGCCCCGGACGACCCCGTTGTGGCAGAGGATCATCCCCACCCGGTGAAACTCGGGATGTTTCTTGACCTGTTCAATGAGCGTGCTCAGATTCATACAGCGACCTCCGTTTCCTACCGATTCCAGCCGTTGGCCTCCCTCCTTCCCCATCACGAGGCGGGGGACAGGGCCTCCTGTGACCTGCACCCGCCCTTCTTGACTCCCGCCGCGGCCTGTGCCATGGTTCGGACATGAGACGGCGAAGGAAGTCATCGGCGCCGAGGCTTCTCGGGGACATTCTCCCGGAGACCCTGAGGAAGAAGTCCATTCATCTTCCCCTGAAGGACCGTCGCCTGATCGATGCGTGGAACAGGGCCGTGGGGCCCCAAATCGCAGCGAAGGCCCAGCCCGACAGGCTGCGGGAGGACGTCCTGTACGTGCGCGTCTCGACGTCCGTGTGGATGCATGAGCTGCAGTTCATGAAGCAGGACATCATCGAGAAGCTCAACGGGACCCTCGGCGCTGCGGCGGTCTCTCAGATCCGGTTCTTTATCGGCGATGTCGAGGCCCGGCCCGTCGAGCCGCCCGCGAAGGTCGCGCCGCCCGATGCCGCCGCCCTGATGGCGGACGAACGGGGTTACATCGAAGAGACGCTCTCCGTCGTCGCAGACCCCGAGCTGAAGGCCATCCTCCGGGAAACGATGACCCGGTCTATTCTGAGGAGGCGGCAATCGACCTGAGGAGGGTTTCCATGTCCCCGGAGTAGCCGCCCTCCGCCCCGTAGAGGAACAGCGGCGGAAGAACGCTCAGCTCCTCGCCGCCCCCTTTGACGCCCTCCACGAGGACGAAATCGCCCCTCGATCCCGGTTTTGAATGAACCATGCGGAACCGCTTCGGTTCCAGCCTCAGAGAGCGCATGCCGCAGAGGACCTCCACCATGCGCGAGCAGGGGTAGATCAGGCAGGCTCGGCCGCCGGGCCTCAGCGCCCGATAAGCGGCCCGGAGGAAGTCGGCCGCGGAACCGGCGATCTCGTGCCTCGAAAGGGCCTTCTCCTCCCCGGGGTTGACCCGCCCCGTGCCCATCTTGCGGTAGGGGGGGTTGAAGACCGCCGCATCCCAGGCCTGGGCGTCCAGGAATGCCTCGGCCTTCCGGAGGTCCCCCTGCAGGATCGTCACCCTGTCATCGAGGCCGTTGAGGGAGACGCTGCGCCCCGCCATCTCCGCGAGGCCGGCCTGGAGCTCCACGGACGTGACCCGCAGGCCGCGGTGGCGGTGCGCCAGCAGGAGGCTGATCACGGCGCTGCCGGCGCCGAGTTCGAGGACGCGGTCCGTCTCCTTCGGTTCCACGAATCCGGCCAGCAGGAGGGAATCGATCGTGTACCGGTA
>JAGPKU010000042.1:0-6047 GCA_018053845.1 Syntrophobacterales bacterium | reverse complement strand
TCCCGAATCCCCAGGATCGGTCCCAGGAGATGGTCCTGGAGAATCGACACGTCCAGTTTCCCGATGAGGTCGGCCCGATCGTAGAGCTCCGGCTTGGCCTCGAGCCGGTACCACTGCCCGCCGAGGTACATGCCGAACTGATGGGGAACGGAGGGGGATCGCTCGCTGAAGCCGGGCGAAAGGACGAACTTCTCCCGAACCTTTTCCATGAAGCCCTCCACGCTCAGCCCCCGCAGGTCCTTCACGGCCCGGTTGTAATCCAGGATCTTCAGCTGCTCGTGGGGGAAGAGGGTCGCGACGAAAAAGTTGTATTCCTCCCTGCCGGTATGCGCCGGATTCCGATCCCGCCTCAGCCGGGCGACCGTGGCGGCCGACGCCGCCCGGTGATGCCCGTCGGCGATGTACAGGCACTCCACCTCCGAAAATTCCCTCTGCAGCGCCCCGAGGGTCTCCCCGTCGCCGACGACCCACGCCGTGTGGGTCACGCCGTCGGGTGTCGTGAAATCGTATTCGGGGGGGGCCTCCACGATCCCGGCGACGATGCGGTCGATCTCCTGCCTGGCTCGATAGAGCAGAAAGACGAGCCCTGTCTGGGCGCCCGCCGTGTCGATGTGGCTCACCCGCTCGTTTTCCTTGTCCACCCGCGTCAGCTCGTGTTTCTTGATCCGCCCCGCTTCGTACTCGGCCACGCTGACGCAGCCCACGATCCCGACCTGCTGCCTCGCGGCGTCCTTCTGCCTGTAGACGTAGAAACAGGGGCGGTCCTCCTGGTGCAGAACGCCCTTCCTCATGAAACGCCGCAGGTTCTCACGGGCCCTCTCGAAGACCCGGGGGTCGTCATCCGGGATCTCTTCCGGGACATCGATCTCGGATTTTTCCACGCGCAGGAAATTCAGCGGGTTGTCCCGGATGATGGCCCGCCCCTCCTCCCTGTCGAGGACGTCGTAGGGAAACGAGGCCACGTCACGGGCGAATCTCTTTTGCGGCCGCACGGCCCTGAACGGGATCACCAGCGCCATAAGCACCTCCGGAAAGCGATTGTTTAGCACAACGCAACGGGCAAAGCAATGAGCAGCGACGGCGTTGCGACCCCGAGAATGTCCCGGTGCCGGGGGGGATCCCGTAACCGGGGAAACCCGTCACCTCGCTCATCGTCGCTCCCTGTTGCGAAATTCCGCAGGAGCGGTTATAAGACTCCAGCCGATGCCAGGGGGTGAAAGATGACACGCGTCTTCATTCACGGTCTCGAGAGCAGCAGCCGGGGGACCAAGGGAGTCTTCTTCCGGGAGCGCTACCCGGAGATGATCATCGAGGATTTCAACGGTGCGCTGGAGGAGCGCATGGCGAAGCTCAACGGCCTGTTGGCGGGCCGTCAGGACCTGGTCCTCGTGGGTTCGAGCTACGGCGGCCTGATGGCCGCCATCTACGCCTGCGAGAACGAAGCCCGGGTGCGGAAGGTCGTCCTGCTGGCTCCGGCCCTGCACGTCCCGGACTTCTCCCGCTTCCTCGGCCGGAGGGTCAAAATCCCCGTTTCGCTCTTTCACGGCAAGGACGACGGCGTCGTGCCGCCGGCCGCGGTGAAGGCCGTCGCCGAGATGGTTTTCGAAAACCTCGACTACCGCCTGGTCGACGACGACCACTCGCTGCACGCCACCTTTCCCCTCATGGACTGGGAGGCCCTTCTCGGACCCGGCCGTGCCGCGCACCGGGGAGAAGCTCCTTGACAAACCCCGCGGGATCCCCTAGGTTTAGCCAGACAGGCAGGAAGGACCCATGACCGCCACCGTCACCAAGAAAGTGATCATCCGATACAGCGCCGAGAACGTCGATCAGCCGATCGCGTGCCATCTCGCGAAGAAGTACGACCTGGATTTCAACATCCTCAAGGCCAGGATCTTCCCGCGCCGAGAAGGCGTCATGGTCCTCGAGCTCAGCGGCACGAAGGAGAATTTCGACGCCGGCGTCCGGTTCATGAAAGAAAAGGGGCTCCGCGTGGAACCCCTTTCGAAAAGCGTGACCCAGAACACGGACAAGTGCGTTCACTGCGGGGCCTGCATCGCCTTCTGCCCCACCGAGGCCCTGCACATGGACCCCGAGACCTCGAAGGTGGTCTTCGACCCCGAACGCTGCAACGGGTGCGAATTCTGCGTCACCGCGTGCCCGGCGAGGGCGATGACGATCGACCTGTTCTAGGAAGCGGCAAGGCCCTCATTCGAAGAAGAGGATTTCTCCACCTTGTTGCCGGGCGCTCGAGCCTTTTCGCGCTGTTCCCCGATCAATTCCTCTTCCCCGCGCTCTTCTTTTCGTCGTTCTGCAGGGCCTCGTTCATGTGCTTCTGCATCTTGCTCTTCTTGTCCGAAAAGAAGTCCTTCACGTTCTCCTTGATATCCCCCGCCTTGGCCGTGATCTGGTCCATGACGCCCCTGACCTTCGTTTTCAGGTCCCCCGACGGGCTGAAGTGCTGAAAGGCAAGCAGGGCCAGGACGACGACGGCGGCGACGAGCGTGAGTTTGAAGAAGCGGCTGAGCAGCCAGAACAGGCCGACGGCGGCAAGGATGATGAGAAGGACGATGACCCCATTCTCGGACATGAACCCGGCAATGGCATCCATCACGATCCCCCCTGTGCGGTTTTGAGATGAATAGCACGATTTCGTCGTGATATCCACGAATTGTTGCGCCTTGACAAAGCATCGACCGCGTTCTAGATTGCAGCTTCAAGAAACGTGCCGACAGGGGAAATCCCCGCGTCTCGGCTGCGAGTCGCGGGCCGCCGCAGGCGGTCTGCACGGGATGGATCATGGATCAGGATCTCGGGAAGCCAATCCAGGGCGTGCAGGTCCCGGATGAAAAACCCAGGAGAGTCGCCCTGGTGACGCTGGGCTGCAAGGTCAACCAGTGCGAGTCTGCGGGGATCGCGGAGCGCCTCCGACAGAGGGGTCACACCCTGGTCGGCTTCGAGGAGGAGGCCGATGTCTGCATCGTCAACACCTGCACGGTCACGGCAAGTACGGACTATCAGTCGCGGCAGCTCATCCGCCGGGCGGCCCGGCGAAACCCGCAGGCCCCCGTCATCGTGACGGGCTGTTACGCCCAGGTGGCGCCGGAGCAGATCGAGACGCTTCCCAACGTGCGCCTCGTCGCCGGCAATCTGGAGAAGCAGACCATCCCGGACCTCGTGGGGATGCTCAACGGAGGCCCGCCCGAGGTGCGGGTCCAGGACATCGGGAAGACCCGTCGCTTTTCGGGTCTCACCGCCGATCGGTTCCCCGATCGGACAAGGGCCTTTCTCAAGATCCAGGACGGGTGCGACGCCCGGTGCAGCTACTGCATCGTCCCGATGGCACGGGGACCCAGCCGCAGCATGCCGATCCGGGACGTCCTAGGGCGTGTCGAGGCGCTCAGCGGCGCGGGGTATCGCGAGATCGTGCTGACAGGGGTGCACCTCGGCGCATGGGGCGCGGACCTATCCCCGGCGATGGATCTTCCCTCCCTGCTTCGGGCCATCGAGGCGGCGGGCCGGGTCGGAAGGCTGCGCCTGAGCTCCATCGAACCCCTGGAAGTCACCGCGGGGCTGCTGGCCTGCCTCAAGGAATCCGCGGTCCTTTGCCCGCACCTGCACATCCCGCTGCAGAGCGGCGATGACCGGATTCTGTCTGCCATGGGCAGGCATTACGACCGGCGTTTCTTCCGAGACCTTGTCGACAGGATTGTCGCCGAGATCCCCGGCGCGGCCGTCGGCGTCGATGTCATGACGGGTTTTCCCGGCGAGGGGCACAGGGAGTTCGAGAACACGGCCGAGTTCCTGCGTTCGCTGCCGGTGTCCTACCTGCACGTCTTTCCCTACTCGGAGCGGCCCGGCACGGCGGCCGCGTCGCTGCCGGGAAGGGTCGAGGCGGCCGTGCGCTCGCAGCGTGCGGCGGCCCTCCGGGCCCTGGGCCTCGCCAAGCGGGCGGACTTTGCGAAGCGGGCCGTCGGGTCGAGACAGACCGTGCTCGTCGAGGGCAGCCTCGACAGGAAGACGGGCCTTCTGAAGGGGTTCACCGGAAACTACATCCCGGTGCTCCTGTCGGGGGGCAACGAGGAGTGGATGAACCGCCTCGTCGATGTCGTCATCGAATCCGCCGAGGCCGGGACGGCAACCGCCCGGGTCTGCCATGAACAGTGACCGCCGGATGCAGCTCGAATCCCTCGAGGAAGCCCTGGGGTACCGGTTCAGCGACCCCTCCCTGCTGGATTGCGCCCTCACGCACCGCTCCTACGCGAACGAGAACCCCGACCTTCTGAAGCAGGACAACGAGCGGCTCGAGTTTCTCGGCGATGCCGTACTCACCCTCTGCGTCAGCGACATGCTGATGAAGAAGTTCCCGGACTGCGCGGAAGGGGATCTCTCCAAGATCCGCTCCTCCATCGTCAACGAAAAGCCCCTGGCGAGGCTGGCCGGGGAGCTGCGCCTGGGGGACTATTTGCTGCTGGGCCGGGGCGAAGACATCTCCGGGGGCCGGATGAAGAGCTCGCTGCTGGCAAACGCGCTCGAGGCGATCATCGCCGCCGTCTATTGCGACAGGGGCTTCGACGCCGCCTGCGATTTCGTCGACAGGCATTTCATGCCCCTGCTCGATGCGGGGACCGTCAAGATCCTCTACCAGGACTACAAGACCAGTCTCCAGGAGATCTCCCAGAACCGCTTCCGGGTCATTCCGCGGTACAGCGTGCTCCGGGAGTTCGGGCCCGACCACGACAAGGTCTTCCAGATCCGGGTGAGCGTCGGCGATATCGTGAGCGCGGCCGCGCTGGGCCGAAACAAGAAGGAAGCCGAGCAGCGCGCGGCCAGGAAGGCCCTCGAGGCCATCGACAACCTCCAGCCTTCCGACAACGGAGAAGACGTGCAGGAGTGATCGCCGCACCGAGCACGCAGCGGACGCTGTCCCACAGCTCAAAACTCGTAATTCATAACGCTAAGCTGTCCGACCCGGACAGACCCAGATGGACCGAGACAGACTCCATGACTTCCCTGCGCCCCCTGATCATCCCCTTCTTCCTTCGCAACCGCGGATGCCGCCACCGCTGCGTCTTCTGCAGCGAGAGGGTCATCTCCGGCCATGCAGCCCCGGTGACGGAAGCCGCCATGCGCGAGACGGTGGGCGCAACCCTCTCTGCAGGCGGCGGCAGACATGGCGGCGTGGAGATCGCCTTCTACGGCGGGAGCTTCACGGGCATGCCCCGGGGAGAGCAGATCGAGCTGCTCCAGGCGGCGGCTTCGCTCATCGCCGAAGGTGCCGTCCGTTCCGTGCGCATCTCCACACGCCCCGACGACATCGACGGGGCCGGGCTCGACCTCCTCGCGGCGATGGGCGTCAGGGCCGTGGAGATCGGGGCCCAGTCCCTGGACGACGGGGTCCTCCGACGGTCGGGGCGGGGGCACTCGGCCGACGATGTCCGCAGGGCCGTGAGCCTCTGCAGGGCGAGGGGTTTCGAGACGGGCGTGCACCTCATGGCGGGCCTCCCCGGGGAGAGCCGCGGCTCCTTCGAGGCCTCCGTCGCGGAGGTGATCCGCATCCGTCCGCACACCGTGCGCATCCACCCCGTGATCGTCTTTCGCGACACGGAGCTGGCCCGCCTGCACGAGCAGGGGCGGTACCGACCCCTGTCCCTGGCCGAGGCCGTCTCGTGGTGCAGGGGGGCGTTGGTGGGTTTCACGAAAGCGGGCATCCGCGTCATCCGCCTCGGGCTGCAGGCCACGGACCCGATGGCCCGGGAGGGCTGCATCCTGGCCGGCCCCTGGCACCCTTCCTTTCGCTGCCTCGTGGAGGCGGAGATCTTCCGGGACATGGCCGCGATGCTCATGGACCGGGCTGCCGGGGGGGGCACGGAGGCGTGTTTCCGGGTCGCCCCCGCGGATTTGTCGAATTTCAACGGTCCGGGCGGAACAAACCGCTCGTGGCTCCGGTCGCGCCTCGGGGGGCGGACGATCGCCGTCCGCCCGGACCCCGCAATCCCGCGGGGGGCCCTGCGGCTCCAGGACGGCCGGCGGGAATACGGGACATC
>JAGPKU010000129.1 GCA_018053845.1 Syntrophobacterales bacterium | reverse complement strand
CCTGAGCGTCAACCAGTTCATCCCCAAGCCTGCAACGCCCTTCCAGTGGCTTCCGCTGGCCGACGCGGCCCTGGTGCGCAGGCGCATCCAGAGGATCAAGCGGGCCCTGGGGAAGGAGCGCGCCGTCGGCGTCATCCACGACCTGCCGAAGTGGAATTACGTCCAGGCCCTGCTGTCGCTGGGTGACCGGCGCGTGGGGGAGATCCTGCTGGCCGTCCACGCCGGCGGCGGCAACTGGCCCCGGGCCCTGAAGCAGGTCAACGTCAACGCCGACTACTACGTGTACCGCGAAAAGGACCCCGCCGAGTTTCTGCCCTGGGACTTCATCGATCACGGGGTGAGCCGGGAGTTTCTCCTCGAGGAGTGCCGGAAGGCGATGTCAACGGCGGAAGAATGGAAGGGAGGAAGATAGGAAGCTCGGAAAAGAATAAGAGCGTATTGCTCTGGGCCACCGGCGTCCCGCGATTGACGCGGCAGCGCCTCGGGCGTTATAGTCATTGTAGAGAATACCCGAAAGGACCGCCTCATGGACAAAGCCGCCCTCTACTTCGCCTACTCCTCCGACATCAACGAGAAGAGCCTCACGAAGTGGTGCGCGAGAAACGGGTATGACTACCCGATGAAGGCCAAGGTGGCCAACGCCTGGCTGCCCGACCACGAGATGATCTTCAACTACCGCGAGCGGGAAAACCGGGGGCGCGTCTCGAACCTCCGGCGCCGCTACGGGCAGGCCGTGCCGGGCGTCCTCTTTGAGGTCAAGCCCGGGGGCTGGGCGGCCATCGAGGCCAAGAAGCTTGTGCCCCGCTGCTACCGGCCCTTCGAGACGATCGTGCTCACCGAGGACGGCCGGGAGCATGAGGCCGTGGCCTACCGGGTGTTCGCCGACCGCATTGCCGGCACCTTCTACCCGCCGCGCCTGGACTACGCGGCGGCGCTGCGGGACGGGCTCCTTTCCCACGGGCTCGACGACCGGATGCTCACGGCCGTCTCCGCAGGGCGCGAGGCCCCGTGGAGCATCGACCACATCTTCGTCTACGGGACGCTCATGAAGGGCTTCGCGCGGCACCACCTGCTCGAGGCCTGGGCGCACCCCACGACCCGCCGGGAGGCCCAGGCGCCCGGGATTCTTTTCGACTCCCGCAGGGGCTACCCCTGCCTGATCCCGGCCAGGAGGGACGGGCAGGTCGTGAAGGGCGAGCTGTACCGCCTCCAGGACAACCGCCAGGCCTTCGAAATGCTCGACATCGTCGAGGACTTCCGCGGTTACGGGGACGCCCGCTCGGAGTTCCGCCGGGCCGTCATGCGCGTCGAGGCGGGCGGGGAGAGCCTGCCGGCATGGGTTTACCTGTACAACAGGCCGACGGCAAAGCTGGACGTCATCGAGTCGGGGGACTGGAAGAACAGACCGTTCCTGGCTTGAGAAGGTAGACGGCGCGTACACGACGGGCGGTCTCCGCATGCGGATCCCGCCGCTGCGCCAGCGGGCCCGAGCCGGCGGAGACCGAACACCCCGGCGGGGCGAAAAGCCCGGCCGGGGCGTTCCGTTGAGGCGTTACGAGACGGTCAAGGGTTTATCACGTTTCCTGGAACCGGTACCAGAGGAACACCGCGCCGCAAAAGAGGACAAAGGCTAACATGGGGTGGCCGACGAACTCGTCGAGCTTGCCGAAGGCGGCTCCGGCGCAGATCAGGATGACGGAGACGACAAAGAGAAGTTCGACGAGAACCTTGACGGGAGACGGATACCGGCTGCTCATAGCGCACCTCCCTGTGCCGCAGGATCTCTTCTGACTCTCGTTATTGCAAAAAGAGTGCCCTCATTTAAAGATGGTTTCGTTTTTCTTGCCCGGACCGACGATCACCGCGAAGCGGCCGTCCGGTCCCGCACCCCGAGTAGGATTGCCGGTTCATGAAAAAGTATGAACCGTCGGTTTTAGTGCCGCCCTACTACAAAAAATGTAGTCCTTGCTTCATCCCCTGTAAAGACCTCCCCTGAAAAATGTCCACACCCGGCCCGATCGCATCGGCGGGATCGCTATCGCGTCGTCCGCCTTTGCAGGAAGCCGCCGCCGGGCCCGGCCCGAAAGGCCGTCTGCGCGGGGAAGCGTCGGGCCCGCACCGAATCATGCCTAATTCGCTGTATTTTCTTATTATATTCCGATTGCATTTCACGATTCTTGCATGCGATTTCCAGAAGGCGGGGTGTATTCATTGCCTCGAATCGGGAAAGCGGAACGGCTGCCGGGGTGGGCATGCGAATCGGTCGATACCTGCTTCTGATCATCCTCTTCGTGGGTTTCTTCATCGTCTTCGGAAACCGGGGGCTTCTGGACAACCAGCGTCTCAAGGAAAAGCTCGCCGATCTGCGGGCGGAGAATGCACGGCTCGAGGCCGTGAACCACAGCCTGAAGCGCGAGGTGGTCCTGGTCCGGGAAGAGCCCCGGTACATCGAGTCCGTGGCCAGGCAGGATCTCGGCATGGTGAAGCGGGGGGAGTTGATCTACCGATTCGTGGACCCGGCGGGAAAGAAGGACGAGCCGTCAGCCTCGCCCCCCTCGAACGAAGGCGCCCAAGCCCCGACGGAATCGGACCGTCAGCCTGCAGCCCATTCGGGCTCGCCGATCTAGCCTGTCCTGTCTGTCCGGCCTGCCGGGTCCGGTCCTCACGCCTGCATCGGCCGGGGTGAGGGCTCGCAGGCGGCAGGTGACGGGAAAGAGCAGCGACAGGAATGCTCCCGTCACCTGTTCCCTCGGCCCTGCCTAGGTCGTCCTCAGCGCATCGACGATCTTCATCCGCGAGGCCCGCAGGGCCGGCAGCACGCCCCCCACGAACCCCATGACGATCGAGAACAGAAGGGCCTGCCAGACGATCTCCGCGGAGAGCGTGAAGGAGAACGCCAGCTCCGAGAAGGTCTGGAAGTTGAGCGTCGAGATCGTGAACAGCTGTAGGAAGGAGGCGCAGAAGAGCCCCGCGGCGCCTCCGATGAGCCCCAGCAGCAGCGACTCCACCAGGAAGGCCCCCAGGATGCTGCGGCGCTGGAACCCCAGGGCCCTCAGCGTGCCGATCTCGGCGGTGCGGTTCGCCACGGCGGCGTACATGGTGATCATGGCCCCGATGACCGCACCCAGCGAGAAGATGATCGTCAGCGACGTCCCCAGGATCCTCAGGAACTTCGCCATCACTTCCGACTGGTCGGCGTAGAAGCGGGTCTCGCGCTTGGCCTCGACGGTCAGCCGGGGGTCGGACTCGACGCGGGCCTTGAAGGCATCGAAGGCCGACGGGTCGCTCAGCTTGAAGATCACCGACGAGTAGGCCTGGCGGCGGAAGGTCTGCATGAGCTGATCCGCGTCCCCCCAGATCTCGGAGCTGAACCCCGTGCTGCCCGCATCGAAGACCCCCACCACGGTCCAGTCCCGCATGCCGAAGCGAAGCGTCTCGCCGATCCCGGCGCCCGCGAACCGCCGCGCCACGCTCTGGCCGGCCAGGATCTCGGCGGAGCCCGGCCGGGGCAACCGGCCCTCCGTGAGCCGGACCTGGGGGCGCATCGCCAGCGACTGCCCGCCGATGCCCCGGATGGTGACGTTCGAGGGCTTGTCGGTGTCGCGCTTGGGAAGGCTGATGAGCACCACGACCTCCTTGGCGAAAACCCTCCTTCCCCCCTCCCCCACGGCCACCTCGGGCTGCGTCTCGAGGATGGAGGCCTGGAGCCGCTCGATGCCGCTCTGCACCTCCGACTGGGACCCCTTGCGGATGAGGACCACGTTGTCCCAGGAGCCCGTTTCGACGAGGGTCTTCTGCAGGCCCTCGGCCAGCATCAGGATCGCCGCAAAGACGAAGACGACGAGCGACATGCCCGCGGCGGTGAGCACCGTCGTCAGGCGCCTCGTCCAGAGATTCCGAAAGCTGTACGAAACGGGTACTTTCATTTCGGGCACAGGGTCCTGGGTTCAGAGCAAAGGGTCCGGAGAGGAAGCCGAACCCGAAGCTTTCTTCACTTCTTCCACTTCTTTCACTTCTTCCACTTCTTTCACTTCTTCCACTTCTTCCACTTCCTTCACTTCCTCCACTGTCCTCAGCCGATCCTCCTCAAGCCGTCGGCGATACGGATGTTGACGGCCCGCCACGTGGGGAACAGGGCCGCCACGACCCCCACGAGCACCCCCGCGGCGAGGCCCATGAGGACCGTTTCGGTTTCCACGAAGAAGATGGGGAAGTAGGCCCCCAGGTAGTCGGCGAAGGCCTCCGCCGCCGGGAACGTGAGTGCGATCCCGACCGCCGTCCCCAGCAGGCTGATCAAGAGGGACTCCCCGAAGACGAGGCCCGCGATGAACCAGCCCCCGAAGCCCAGGGTCTTGAAGACGGCATACTCCCCGATCCGCTCGCGGGCCGTCATGGCCATCGTGTTGGCGACGACGGCCATGATGATGACGATGATCACGACGGAGA
>JAGPKU010000128.1 GCA_018053845.1 Syntrophobacterales bacterium | reverse complement strand
GCTGTCCGTGCCGAGCATCCCCGCCATCTCCACGTCGCTGCTGATCTTCACCCGGCCGCCGCGCCTCTCGCCCCGGCGCAGGAACCAGAGGTAGTTGTAGTACGTCCAGCCCGAGACGATCAGGAAGATGACGAGCACCGTGATGCCGCCGTTCTGCAGCAGCCGGGCCAGCTCCTCGTAGCCCTTCTCCCCGATGATCTGGTCGTAGATCGTCTGGACACCGAAGACCCACAGCACCAGGGTGAGAAGCGGCAGCAGCAGGTAGAGATAGATCCCCCAGCACACGACGGTGATGGTGTCCTCGACGAATCGCCGGAGGAGGGATCTTACTTCGTCCTGGACGAAGACTTCAGGGTGTGGAGGCCCCTGTCCGGGCTTTTCCATCTGACCGTAACCTCCTTGCTTCGGAACGTGAAGTTGTAGACGCCCTTGATGGCCGCCAGGGACGACAGGATCCAGTACCCCACGGGGTACCAGATCACGAAGAAGTAGTACTTGACGAAGGCCCTGTTCTCGTAGCGCAGGTCGATGAAGAAGCTCGTCAGGAAGGTCATCAGGCACGCCAGCCCCAGGATGGCGCCGTACCAGCGCGGGTACAGCGGGTTCCAGCCGAGAAAGAACCGGTTGTAGACCTCGAGCACGGGCCCGCAGACCGGCACCTGGGCGTAGCGGCACACGCCGTCCATGACGACGAAGAAGAGCCAGAGGAACACCATGGCCATGAAGGTGTGGGCCCACAGGATGCCCAGGACGTACTCGATGTAAACCGGGACGAGGCGGCGGTGCCGGTGATCCTTCCAGATATCGAGATGCTTGCGCAGCACCTCGACGCCGCCTTGCGCCCAGCGGACCCGCTGGCGCCAGAGGCCCTTGAGGGTCTCGGGAACGAGGATCCAGCAAAGGGCCCGCGGCTCGTAGCGGATGTCCCAGAACTTGCGCTGGAGCTTCCAGGTGATGTCGATGTCCTCGGTGACGGTGTCGCTGTCGAAGAGGCCGCACTCGATGACGGCGCTCTTGCGGTAGGCCGCGATCACGCCGGAGACGGTGAGGACCTTCCCGAGGATGCGCTGGGTGCGCTTGATGAGGCCGATGATGTTGGAGTACTCGCCGACCTGGATCTTCGCGAGCAGCGACGTTCGGTTGCGCACCCGCGGGTTGCCCGTGACGGCCCCCACGCGGGGGAAGTTCGCCAGGTGGTGGGCCATCCACTTCAGCACGTCCTTGCCGACGAGGCAGTCGGCGTCGATCGTGAGGATGAACTCGCCCCGGCTCACCAGGATGCCGGCGTTGAGGGCCTTGGACTTGCCGCTGTTGGGCTCGAGGTGGATGATCCGCAGCCACTGCGCGTTCTCGGCCGCGAGCCGGTCCAGGATCTGCCGCGTGGCGTCGGTGCTGCCGTCGTTGACGACGATGACCTCGTAGTTCGGGTAGTTGAGGTCCTTGAGGTTGAGGACCGTCTCCTCGATGACCTGCTCCTCGTTGTGGCCGGGGACGATGACGGTGAAGAAGGGGCTGACCTCGAGCTGCGGCTCCGCCCTGCCCTCGCGGCGCAGGCTGAAGAGGATGCCCCCGATCATCCACACGATGCTCATGTAGAGCGGGTAGAGGAAGACGAAGAGCCCGATGATTTCGTAGATCGACATGTCCTGTTTCGTCGGGGGAGGGCATCCTGCAGGGACCCGTCCCCTTCGGCTTTCCTCCCGGGGTCGTTTACGGGCTGGGGCTGAAGAGCCTCCTGAACAGCCTCTCGAGAGCGCCCTCCGGGGCGATCTCCGGCGGCTCCTTTTTCTTCACCTCGTCCCGGGCCGAGAGGATCACGGCGATCGTGTCGGCATCGGGCCTGTTGAGGTACACGTTGTCCGGGTAATAGGCCACGTGCCGGGCGCCCAGGGCGAGCAGGAACGCCAGGTCGTCCCTGAGCTCCGTGTCGTCCACCCAGGCCTCCTTCTTCCAGTCGTAGGCCTGCAGCTTGAAGACCAGCCGGTCGGCGGCCTTTTCGCCCCCGGCGGCCCGGAAGAGCTCGCGGTACCAGGCCCGGCGGTCCCTCCGGCCCTCCATGGCGGCGTAGGCCATGACGACCGTGTAGTCGTAGCGCTCGAGGTAACGCTTCAGGTCCTGGGCGAACCACCGTGTCGCATCGGGGTTCGTGACGACGGAGCTGTAGAGGTTGCGGGCGACGGCCGCGCCGGGACGGTAGATCCGGACGGTCTTGACGAGCTCGTCGACGTGGCGGTCGAGGGCCTCCGTCTTGAAGGCGACCCACTTTGCGTTGAGCTCCTTGTCCCCCTTCAGGGCCTGCGGATCCGGGGCGACGCCGTGGAGCCTGCGGAAGGCCTCGACGGCCGCGGGGTGGAAGTCCTCCGTCTCGGCCAGGTAGGCGTCGTCCTGGATGAGGATCCCGTCGAACTGCACGCGTGCCGCCAGGTCGGCGAAAATCTTCCGCGTCGCCTCCAGGCTCCGCGGGTCGAAGGGGGAAAGCCTGCGGTACCACGACGAGGTCACCTCGGTACCGGCGCCCTTCCACTCCCGGACCTTCAGCGCCTCGTTGAGCGCCGCGTCGGGCAATTCGTAGGCCAGCGCCGGCATCCAGACGAAGACCTTCATCTCGCGGGAGCGGATCCGGTTGACGGCGTGGCTGAGAAAGTCGAGATCGACGGGGAGCACCGAGTTGGCGACATAGAGGGATTTCACGTTGCCCGTGGCGCCCCTGTCGCTGAAGCCCTGGAGGAACACGGTGTTCACCCCCATCTTCACGAGACGGTCCAGCAGCCGTCCCAGGTTTCGGTTGCTCTCCTCCATGGAGTTGCGGTTGACGATGGGGTCGAGGTCGACCTGGACGCCCCGGATGCGGAAGCCCTCGCGCATCCCGCGCGCCATGGCCGCCTTGAAGGCCTCGAGCCAGTCCAGCTGGGCCTCCATGTAGTAGCGGTTGATGCGGTCGAGCCGGCTCACCTGCGAGTATCCCTCGTTGAGGGTCAGCAGCATCTCGAAGCCGAGCGCCCTGGCCTCCTCGACGGCGATCTCGTTGTAGCTGCCGTAGGGCCAGGTCAGGATCGTGGGCTTCCTTCCCAGCTTCGCCGTCAGCACGTCGATACTCTCGGCCAGGTCCTCGCGGACGCGGGCGCGGAACTCGGCCTCCGTCTCGTAGCGCCGGCTCTCGGGGAAATAGAGGAACGCCGCCGGCGCGGGCTCGATGTTGCCGACGGGGTTAACCTGCAGCATCCGGTGCAGGCGGGCGCTGTGGGATGCGACCGTCACGAGGCCCGAGTCGGCCACCTCGCGGATCTGCTCCCAGCGCATGAAGCGCTTCGTCTTGTATGCCGACGTCTCGGGGTCGTCGATCCAGGAGGTGACGACGGAGAGCACCGCGGGGATGTTGTAGAGGCGCAGCACGGGATAGACGAACCGGTAGAAGCTCTCGTAGGCGTCGTCGAAGGTGATGAAAACGGCTTTTTCGGGAAGGGGCTTGCCTCCCCGTGAGGCCGCGAGGATGTCCGCCGCGCTCACGAAGGAAAACCCGTGGGTGCGGAGGTACTCGATCTGGTTGATGAAGTCCTTCTGCGAAATGTCGTCCTTCTCGACAGGCGTCTCGGGGATGTCGTGGTAGCACAGCGTGATGAACGTCTCCGCCGCCTGCGCGCACGGCACCGCAAGGAACAGGACCGCCAGGACGATCGACATGATTCGTTCTTTGCCTCTTGCCTTTCGCCCTGAGCCCTTTGCCATCTCAAAAATACCAGTTGAGCGTAAGATATGCGCCAAGGACATGCGTGTAATCCCCATCGTAGACTCTGAGATCGTAGGAAACGTTTCCCGTGACGTTGAAGGTCTTCGAGTGGACGTAGACCTGCTCGAAGGTGATTCCCGCCACGGGGTAGGTGCTGTAGTTGTGCTCCCCGCTGAAGCCCGCGCGCAGGTAGACGGCCGAGGTCCACTTCTTCTCGTAGCGGATGTGATTCACCCACTGGACGGCCGAGGTCAGCAGGGCGCTCCACTCGTACTCCGGGCTGTAGTAGTCCACCTCCTGCTTGGAGTAGGTGCCGTACCCCAGGGCAAGGCCCGCCCGGACCTTCAGGTCGGGGCTGTGGTAGACGTTCTGGTCGTAGCGCGCCGTCCCGGAGATGTAGACGTTGTCGTCGGAGAACCACTGGGCGCCCGCGGCGACGCCGTACTCGCGCAGGTCGCTCTCGAGATACAGCACGTCGACATAGGCGCTGTCGGCCGTGATGCCCCGGGCCCTGGCCCGGATGGGCACGCTCAGGCTGAAGCTGTTGAAGCCCGTCGTGATGCGCAGGGGGTCCGTGGGCCACCAGAAAAGGCGCGTGTCGAAGCCGAAGTCATCGCCCCGGGTGTAATCGAAGCTCACCGACTGCCACCAGGTGAGCTGCGGCAGGACGATCCAGCGGAACCCGAGGCCGAAGCGGTCCCAGTCCTCCCGGTTGGTCGTCCCGTCGTCGTTGTCCGCCCGGGTCTCCTCGCGCAGGATCCGGGCGTAGAGGCTGAA
>JAGPKU010000127.1 GCA_018053845.1 Syntrophobacterales bacterium | reverse complement strand
AACCCGTGCACCGCAGGGGGGTGGCCTACCGCGACCCGAGGACCCGCGAGAAGTACGCGCCGGCAAACCGCCAGGCCGTGGAGAGCCGCCGCAACTACCGCGGCCATGACCCGAGAGAGCAGGCCCGGCCCGTTCCGACGGCCGCAAGGCCGGCGCCCGACGCGCGTCCCGGCACGGCCGCGGTGAAACCCGCACCCGGCGCCGCGAGACCCCCTTCACCGGAGACCCGGCCCGGCACGGTCGAGCGGGCCGCCCCGCAGGCTCGGCAGGCCCCGGCGGTGACACAGCCGCCGGCCCAGGCCCGTCAGGCCCCGGCCGTTTCCCGGCCCGCAGCGCCGGGCACGATCTACGGCGTCGATCAGGGAAGCAAGGCCCGCCGGGAAAGCGCCCGGGGGCGCGAGAGCCTCTCGTCGCCCCGGGGCAAGCCGGGCGAAGCGCCGAAGGCCGCGCCGGCCGCATCACGGCCCGCCCCGGCCGAGAGGCCCGCACCCGCCGAGAAAGGCGGGGGCCAGAGGCAGGAAGGAGGCGGCCACGGCCGCCGGTAGGCAAACGGCGGGACATCGTCGCTCGATCATCATGGACACGCGCTTTTCGATGGAGGACCCCATGGTTTCAACCACTCGTCACGGCGGAAAGAGGCCGGCGCTGCGGATTGCCCTGGCCGCTCTCGCAGCCGTCCTGATCGTGACCGGCGGCTCCGCGTCCCGGGCCCAGGCAGCCGCACCGCAGCAGAAAACCTTCTCGACGCCCGAAGCGGCCGTCAAGGCCCTGATGGATGCGGTCCGGGCGGATGACGTCAAGGCGCTGACGTCCCTCTTCGGGCCCGGCTCGGAGGACCTTGTCTCGTCGGGGGATGACGCGGCCGACGCCCGGGACCGGGCCCTGTTCGTGAGGGCCTGGGAAGAGGCGCACCGGCTGGAGAAGCCCGGCTGGGGCAGGCGGGTGCTCTACGTCGGCAAGGACGACTGGCCCATGCCTGTGCCGATCGTCAAGGCGGGCAAGCGGTGGCGCTTCCAGACCGAGGAAGGCCGGCAGGAGATCCTCAGCCGCCGCATCGGCGAGAACGAACTCGGCGCCATTCAGACCTGCCTGGCCATCGCGGATGCCCAGAAGGAGTATGCCGTCCTCGACCGCGACTCCGACAAGCTCCTGGAGTACGCCCTGAAGTTCGAAAGCGAGAAGGGAAAGCGTGACGGCCTGTACTGGGAGACGGCGCCCGGGGAGCCCCTGAGCCCGCTGGGGCCCCTGGTGGCCCGCGCGACGGCCGAGGGGTACAAGAATCCCGAGTTGATGTCCCCCTATCACGGCTACTACTTCAAGATCCTCACGGCCCAGGGCGAGCATGCCAACGGCGGAGCCTACAGCTACATCGTCAACGGCAACATGATCGGCGGCTTCGCCGTCGCGGCCTGGCCGGCCCTGTACCGGTCCTCCGGCGTCAAGACCTTCATCGTGAACCACGAGGGCGTCGTCTACGAGAAGGACCTGGGGCCCGAGACGGCGGCGCTCGCCGCGGCCATGACCGTCTTCGACCCCGACGCGACCTGGCGGAAGGTCGAGCTCAAGTAGGCAGCGCGCCGATGGACGGAAGAAAGGCCGTACCCCGCCGCGGGGACGGCCTTTTCGCGTCGCGATGCCGGAATATCCGGTAAAGAAGCTCTTGACGGGCGGGAGAAGATGATTGCATATGTCTCTGGAAAATGACCGGGAGGAGGCTGCGGCGAGGCGGGAGCCGGGTGCCTCGTTCACGGAGGGTGAGCGGTTGCGAAGGGTGTGACTCCTTCGCAGGGGGTCGGGTCAACGTCCACAGGGATGCCGGGGAGAGGGCATGCGCATGCGCCGGGGCTGCACCGCGGGGATTGTCCTGTGGGTTCTGTGCGGGTTCGTTCTGCCGGTTTCCTCATCGACCGACGGAAGCGCGGCAGGCGGATCGGCGGCCGGGGGCGACACGGCGGCCGCCTCGTCTCCCGTCTCGATCGCCGGGCCGATCGCACAGGCCTCCCGGCGGGACGTCACGCCGGCGGGCGGCGAGACCTGGACGCGCCGTCAGGAGAGGGTGATCTCCGGGGGCGGCGAGCCCACGAGGGTCCGGATCCGGGGCAACAGCGTCCTGGTGCCCGTGACGATCGTCTACGGGGGTCGGGAGGCCGACGTGCACCTGCTGCTCGACACCGGCGCCTCCACGACGACGATCCACAACGGGGTGGCCGATCAGTTGTCCATCGATCTGGGCCGGGCGAAGAGGGTGCGGGTCCAGGTGGTCGGGGGCGACGTTCTGGAGGCCCGCGCGGTCCCGCTCGACAGGCTGACGGTGGGGCCTCACACGAAGCGTGACCTCACGGTCGTGGTCGTCCCCCACAAGGGCCCCGCCCCGCGACACGACGGGCTGCTCGGCATGGACGTGCTCCAGGGGCTCGAGTACCGGGTCGACTTCAAGAAGGCCCTCCTCCTCTGGGAGTAGGTGCGGCGCTACCTTCTGAGCTCCCGGCCCAGTTTCGTCTCCACCGAGCGGATCTTCTCCGTGATGCGGTCGGTCTTCCCCGGCCGGTCGTCGATGATGACGGTCGTCAGCGCCCTGGGCGCTCCCCTCAGGGCTTCCTCGTGACACCTGCGGATCAGGGTCATCACCGCGTCCCACTCGCCCTCGACGATCGTCCCCATGGCCGTGAGCCGGTAGGACAGGCCGCTGCCGTCGACGAGGTCCAGGATCCTTGCCACCTGCCCGCTGATACTCTCCCCCGTGCCGAGGGGGACGACGCTGAACTGCACCAGCATGAGGAACCTCCCATTAACGCTTCATCCTGTAGACGTCCCGTCTGTGGGCAACCTTCACGACAACAACCGTCAGGACGTAATCCCGGATCTCGTAGACGATGCGGTAGACCCCCTGGCGCAGGCGATAGCGTTCCTGACCGGAGAGTTTTTCACATCCCGGCGGGCGGGGGTTTTCCGCCAGTTGCTCGAAGCATTTCAGCACGCGATGGACATCCTGCACGGGAAGCCCCCGGAGATCCTTGCCCACGGATTTCTTGAAAACGAGCTTATATCTTCCCATGGGCCTTGAGATCTTTCAGAAGCGCTTCGTAGGACATCTCCGGTTCTTTGTTTCGTTCCTCAAACGCCGCGAGATCTTCCTGGTCGTCGCGGAACGCCATGCGCACGGCCTCATTGACGAGATCCGTCATGGAGCGCCCTGAATGAAGTGCCTTGAGACGCAAGGCACGGTGCAGATCGGGTTCCAGGTAAATGGTGGAACGTTTTGCCGGCTCGCGCATTTTCATTACCTCCCTGCTCAGTATGACGGCGTGATGTCATAATGTCAAGATGGAACAACATCATCTGGATCATCCATGAGCCTGAGCGGAGCCGTGCGCAGGCGACTGCAACGAGCCAGTGTCCTGTCCCATCAATAACTTTACTTTTACGGGTTTCTGTGCTGGGGTCTCCAAAACCGCTTTAGGGAGAGCCAAAATGCCCAGAACCCCGAAGAACATCGTGACCGTGACCGGCGAGACGCGCAACCAATTGACGGCCATTGTTCAATCCCGCTCGATCCCCCATGGGCTTACCCGGCGAGCCCAAATCGTGTTGATGCTCGCCGACGGGATCCCCGCCCCCGAGATCGGTCAACGCCTCGGGCTGTCCCGGCCGACGGTCCAGAAGTGGCGCGATCGCTTCGTCGGACAAGGTCTGATGGGCCTCTATGAAGAGCTGCGGCCGGGGGCGCCCCGCAAGTTCGATGATGAGCAGATCGCGCTCCTGATTCGTCAAACCCTCGATTCCAAACCCGAAGGGAGCACCCCGTGGAGCTGCCGATCGCTGGCCCGCGACACCGGAATCTCGAAGTCCACCGTGCAGCGCATTCTGGCCGCTTTTCGCATTCAGCCCCATCGGCAAAAGCACTTCAAGCTCTCCACCGACCCCTTCTTTGTCGAGAAGGTGCGCGATATCGTCGGCCTCTGTCTCGATCCGCCCGACAAGGCCCTGGTGCTCTGCGTGGACGAGAAGCGTCAAATCCAGGCCCTGGAGCGCACGCAACCCGTGCTGCCGAGGGGAATGGGCTACGTGGAGGGCGTGACCCATGATTACGTCCGTCACGGCACGACCACCCTTTTTGCAGCCCTCGACATCGCCAGCGGCAAGGTGATCACCCAGTGCAAGCCGCGTCATCGTCATCAGAAGTTCCTGGCCTTTCTGAAGCATCTCGATAAAAACGTTCCCGCAGACCTCGACCTGCACCTTATTGTGGACAACTACGGCACACACAAACACCCCAAGGTGAAGCAGTGGCTTGCCACGCGGCCCCGTTATCATATGCACTACACGCCCACGTACGCCTCCTGGATCCATCAGGTGGAGATCTGGTTCAACCTGATCACCCAGCAGGCCATTCGGCGCGGCAGTTTCCGAAAGGTCAAAGAGCTGGTGGTCAACATCAAACGGTTCGTCAAGGCCTATAACCCCAAGGCGAAACCCTTTGTCTGGACCGCCACCGCCGATTCGATCCGGAATAAGATCGACCGGCCATGT
>JAGPKU010000126.1 GCA_018053845.1 Syntrophobacterales bacterium | reverse complement strand
GTCCCCGCCGTTTCAGTTGACACGCCAATCCCCTTTCGGTATACAATCGCTTTCCCGCAGGAGCTCTGCGGGGCTGATCCCATGATCCGGTGAGCATGATGAGACTGCATCCATCGACGATGTTCGTGTTGGCCGCCCTTGCCGCAACGGCAATGGCCTGCGGCCCCGCCGAGGCCAAGGACCCGGCCGGGAGGTTCGTGGCGGTGCTCGACCCCGCCCATGGGGGGAAGGACGAGGGCGTGGTTCTGGCCCGCAAGGTCACGGAGAAGGACGTCACCCTGGCGATCGCGACGCTGGTGAAGAGAAATCTCGAGGACGCGAAGAACCTGACGGTGCGCTTCACGCGGATCGGCGACGCCGACGTGGCCATGACGGACCGGGTGGGCGCGGCGATCAAGGCCCAGGCCGACCTGTTCATCAGCCTCCACGTCAATGCGGGGTTCGAGAAGGAGGCGGCGGGCTACGAGCTGTATTTCCCCGGTTTCGCGGCGCAGGAAGCCGCCAGGGGGGCCTCCCGGGGGGAATCCGCCGCCATCGTCCGGGACATGGTCCGGACGAAGCACCTCAACGAGGGCGTCCGGTTCGCCCAGATCCTCCAGAGGAGGCTGGACCCGGTCTTCCCCCGCATGGACCGGGGGCTTCGCGAGGCGCCGGTGCTCATCTTGCAGAATCTCTCGGTCCCCGCCGTGGTCCTGGAGATCGGGTTTTCCACCAACCCCAACGACCGCAAGAGGCTCCAGGAGGAGTCGATCCAGGCCGCCGTGGCGAAGGCGATTGCGGAGAGCATCCGGGAATTCTTCCAGTGAGCGGGGAGGCCCGATGAGGAAAGACGGCCGAAGAGCCGACGAGATCCGCCCCGTCGTGATCACGAGAGATTACCTCCGCCACCCCAAGGGCTCCGTTCTCATCGAGATGGGCGACACGCGGGTGATCTGCGCGGCCTCCGTCGAAGAGGGGGTCCCCCCCTTCCTCAAGAGCACGGGCCGGGGCTGGCTGACGGCCGAGTACGCCATGATCCCGTCCTCGACCCACGAGCGCAGCGCACGCGAGTCCACGAGGGGACGAGTGGGGGGACGCACCCACGAGATCCAGCGTCTCATCGGCAGGGCGCTGCGGGCCGTGACGGACCTCACGGCCTTCGGGGAGCGGACGATCCACATCGACTGCGACGTGATCCAGGCCGACGGGGGCACCCGCACGGCGGCCATCACGGGCGCCTTCGTGGCCCTGGTGGACGCCTTCCGGAAGCTCCGTGCCGAGGGTCTCGTCGGCGGGATGCCCGTACGGGACTTCGTCTCCGCCGTCAGCGTGGGGATCGTGGACGGCCGGATGCTCCTCGACCTGCAGTACGAGGAGGACCACCGGGCGGAGGTGGACATGAACATCGTGATGACCCGCCGGGGGCTCTTCATCGAGGTGCAGGGAACGGCCGAGGGGGCGCCCTTCACGCGGGAGCGCCTGGATGGGCTCACCGACCTGGCCGCACGCGGCATCGCCGTGCTGACGCAGAAACAGATCGAAATCCTCGGGGAGACGCTCTGATCCGCCGAATCGTACTGGCCACGAGAAACGAGGGGAAGCTCCGGGAGCTGCGGCACATGCTCCGCGATCTTCCGGTCGAGGTCCTTTCGCTGAAGGACTTCACCGGGGTCCCCGAGGTGGAGGAAGACGGGAGGACCTTCCTGGAAAACGCCCGGAAGAAGGCCCGCGAGGTCTCCCGGCGCATCTCGGAGACCGTGCTGGCCGACGATTCGGGCCTCGAGGTGGACGCCCTCGGGGGCGAGCCGGGCATCCGCTCCGCCCGGTATGCGGGGCCGGGGGCAACGGATGCGGACAACAACGCGAGGCTCCTGAAGGCCCTCGAGGGAGTGCCGGCAGGGAAGCGGGGGGCTGCATTCCGCTGCGCCCTCGTGCTCTTCAGTCCCGACGGGAGCAGCGAGACCTTCGAGGGCGCCTGGCGGGGCGAGATCCTCTTCGAGCCCAGGGGTACGATGGGATTCGGGTACGACCCCCTCTTTCTCGACCCGGGGCAGGGCCTGACGGCCGCGGAACTGCCGCCGGAGGTCAAGAACCGCATCAGCCACCGCGGCCGGGCATTCGCGAAGTTCAAGGAATGGCTTGAAAAGGAAAGAAGTCAGGGAGAGCGGAAATGAAGAAGAGCAGAACAGAGACAGACGGTATTTTCGTCCGCTCTTCCGAGCTTCAGAACTTCATCACTTCCAGTCTTCACACGGGGCGTGGCGCAGTCCGGTAGCGCGCATGCTTTGGGAGCATGATGTCGCAGGTTCAAATCCTGCCGCCCCGACCAGGATGAAGGGGGCTGCAGCTTGCTGCAGCCTTTTTTTGACGCGCACGCAGGCGTCGGTTCCGGTTGCGCAGAGTACTTTTTTGTTGACGAATAGGCGTATGACGTGTAATTACCAAAATGGCAAGCGTACGGTACTCCGTGAGGCACGGTTCCCGATCCGGATGCCCGGACAGGGCAACCTTCGGCGCGTTCCCCCCCAAACATCCCCATAAACCCCGAAACCGGTTCCTGCAGCGCGACCAGGCTGGTCCGATCTTCCCGATCGGGAAAGAACGCGGGCGGCGGGCTGTCAACCATTCACAAGGAGGTGATTTATGGCGAGCGAGATGGCCGATCGGATGAAGCCCCTGACCGATTTCTATGCGAAGTGGTCCAAGGACTCACTCGAGATGATGACCAAGGGGATGGCGATGTACAACCGGATGAGCCGGGCCTGGACGGAAGTCGGCGAGGGGTCGTCCGCGGAGAAGCCCGAGGACTTGCTCAAGAAATGGACGGAGGCCTTCGGCGGCTCCTACAACGACCTGTTCGAGATGTACACGCAGCCCTTCAAGATGTTCGGCATGGGGGGCCAGGGCAAGGAGGAGTGGGAGAACGTCTTCGCGCAATGGCAGAAGATGTTCACCGCGATGACGTCCGGTTCGGCTCCCGCCGCAGGCGACGAGTTCATGCAATTTTCGAAGAGCTGGTTCGAAGGCTATTCGAAGGTCTGCCGGGCCTGGGTGGACAGCATGCAGAAGATGGGCGAGACCTGCAAGAACGCCATGACGGAGGGCGACAAGCCCGACTCGGCCATGGGCAGCCTTTCGGAGATCTCGGAGACGTTCATGAAGGAGTGGTCCTCCTTCGTGACGGAGCAGGCGCAGGCCTTCTTCTCCCTGTGGCGCTCACGGCTGCCGGCCGAAAAGAAGGAACCGAAGAAGCCGAAAAAGGAATAAGTCCGGAGAGACGGCTTCCCGGCCGGACGGAAGATGAAATGGAAAAGAGGCGCACCGTCTGCGCCTCTTTTTTTTGCCCCGTTGACGGTGCGGCGCTACCGCAGGGTGACCCTGTCCCCGGGAACGATCCCGTGGCGGGCGAACCAGCCCCGGTTGGTCTCGATGACATACTTGGCGGCCCCCGCCGAGCGGTACAGGACGCTCTCGTCGAGGGGGTGGGCCTGGTGAATGTTCAGGATGATGCCGTCGGCACCCACGAAGGCGATGTCGAGCGGGATGAGGGTGTTGCGCATCCAGAAGCTCAACTCGATGGGTTCCCGGTAGACGAACAGCATCCCCTCGTTCTCCGGCAGGGAGCGGCGGAACATGAGGCCGCGCTCCTGCTTCTCCAGCGTATCGGCCACCTCGACCCACAGGGCCGTCTTGCCGACGAGGATCCTCTTGAGCCGGGGCGATTGGGGGTCATTCGCAGAGGCGGCCCCAGGCGACAGCGCGAGGGCGGCCGCAAGCAATACGGCGACCAGGGGAACGGACATTCGCTTACCAGTATGCATACTCGTAACTCAGCCCGAGGATGACGAAGGTGTCGTTGTTCTTCTTGCCGTCGCCGGGCTTGCTGTTGTACTTGAAGTCGACCTCAAAGAGGGCGTAGATGTCGCGCAGCAGGGGCACCCGCAGCCCCTGGTCGGCCCGCCAGTACCAGGAGCTGGAGTCCGGAGTGTAGTAGCCCTCCTGGAAGTGGAACACCCTGAGCCATCGCGGGATCAACTCGTGGTCGAAGGCCACGGACCAGCGGCCCGAGGCCCCGCTCTTGTCGTCGCCCACCTTGGCGTCCTCGTTGAAATAGGAGATGCCCAGCTCGACGAAGAAATTCGTGCGGCGCGTGTCGTAGAACTGGCAGCCCAGGCCGAGACCCTGGGTGGCCCGCAGGTTCAGGTTGGCGAAGTCGTCGCGCTCCAGCAGGGCCGCGGCGTAGGTGTAGAGCTTCTCCGTCTGGAAGAAGTCATACTTGAGGAACCCCGTCCCGTTGCGCACCGTCGTGTCCCCGTCGGACTCGCCGTAGTTGAACTTGGCCTCTGCGGTGAAGCGGTGGCGCTTCGTCTTGACCTGGAAGAGGGTGGCCAGGTTCAGGGCCTTCGTGTCGGTGTTGCCGCTGGTGAAATTGCCGCCCAGGTTGAAATAGCCCCGGTAGACGGCGGGGTTGATCGCCTTGAGGTCGGCAAGCGGCATCTCCTTCAGGAGTCCCACCGTGGGGCTGGAAACCTGGAACTTGCCCGGTGCGGGGCAC
>JAGPKU010000125.1 GCA_018053845.1 Syntrophobacterales bacterium | reverse complement strand
GGCCTCGTCTTCCAGGCCGCCAGGCGCTCCGTGATCCCGGGCATCAGGAGCAGAAGGGCCGCCACGGCCGCGAAGGAGAGCTGGAAGGAGATGTCGAACAGGGCGGCGGGGGAGAACACGAGGATGGCGAAGGCGGCAAGGGCCAGGGTGTTGGGAAGGTCCCTCGCGCGGCCCATCAGGATGGTCATCAGCAGGGCCAGCGTCATGAGAAGGGCCCTGACGGTGGACATGCCGAGACCGGCCACGAAGGCATAGGCCGCGACGGGGAGGAAGGCGCAGAAGGCGGACACCTTCTGGATGTTGAAGCGAAGCAGCAGGTACTCGGACGTTTTCAGCAGGGACCGGACCAGGAAGAAGGCGATGAGGGCGATGATCCCGACGTGAAGGCCGGAGATGGCCAGGATGTGGGCGGTGCCCGTCCGGGCGAACTGATCGAGGAGATGACGGGGCATCTCGCTCTTCTCGCCGAGGGTCAGGGCCTGGATCAGGGTCGCCTCGGGGAAGGGCGCCTGTGTCCGGATGCGGTCGCGGATGCGAGTTCGGAAGCGCTCCAGGGATTGCCTCCAGGGCGATCCCTGTCCCTCGCGGATGAGGACGATCTTCCGGGGGTCGTCCAAGAAGGCCCTCACCCGGATCCCCTGCAGCCGCAGGTAACGCGCATAGTCGAAGGCCCCGGGGTTTGCAAAGCTGCGCGGAAGCTTCAGGCGGACCTGCGTCCGGACGTAATCCCCATACCTGAAATCGCGGGTGTTCTCCCCGATGGAGAGCAGCAGCCTGCCGCTGGCGCCGTGCGGCACGCCCCCGCACTCGACCCTCACGGCTTCCAGGACGAGCGATGTCCGGTCCTCGGAGACCCTCGGGTTTTCCGCAACCACGCCGTCGAGGACGATTTTCCCCTTCTCCGCCCAGTGGACCACGTGGTCCGGGGCGGGCTCCCCGTAGAGGATCGTCCCCAGGCCAAGGATGCCCAGGGCGAAGAAGCCGATCGCGGCCGAGACGAACGCAGCGGTGTGGCGGCGTGCGGCGAGGCAGGCCACAGACAGGACGAAAAAGGCGGCCAGGCCGATCCCCGCCCACGAACACGGGATGGGGGCGGCGTAAGCCGTCACGATCCCGGCGATGAGGGAAACGAGCAGGAGAGGAAGGGGTCGCTTGATCACATGTCCTACCTTGCCCGGAACGGGGTGTGCCCGCGATGCGATCGCCCGGGGCTCGCCATGGGCGAACTCGGAGAGCCCTGGATCGGAGATCGACCCGGCCGGACAGGAAGGAGGTCGGCGTGCCGGATTCAGGAAGGACAAACCACAAACGGGGCTTGCTGTCAACGGGAAGAGACAGGAATGGCTAAAGATTGCCGGAAATGTGACGAACGTAACAGGTGTAACCTGATTCTGCATGGCCTCTGTCCGCCGTGAGCGGGAGAGCGTCGAGGGAAGCCATTCGCGTCATGACGGGAAATCACGTGTTCGAACAGGATCAGGCCGAGCGCAACACCCGTTGGGTTGCCTTCTCGCGGCTCGCCGTGGTGTCCTATTTCCTCGGGGTGACGATCTTCATCCAGTTCCGTCCCGTCGGGAGGATACCCGAGGAGTATCTCTGGATCAGCTATTCCCTCATCTCGCTCATTTACGCCTTTTCGGCCTTCTGCCTCGTCCTGCCGAGGACGGCCGGCCGTCGCCGGCTGAACATCGCCGTCCAGGCCGTCTTCGACGTGCTCTTCGTGACGGGGATCGTCCTTTTGACGGGCGGCATCGACAGCGTCTATTCCGTCCTGTACTCCCTGGTGATCATCTACTCGACCCTCTTCCTGGGGCGCAGGGGCGGCCTCTCGATCGCGGCGCTGAGCAGCCTGAGCTACGTGCTGGTCGTGAATCAGGACTTTTCGGGGATCTTCGCGTTCCTCTACGACGAGGGCCTCGCTTCCAGGGGCGAGCTGACCCGGGGCTACATCCTCACGCGGTTGGTCACCCACGTGGCCTCGTTTTTCATCATGGCTCTCCTGGCGAGCTTCGTCGTGGAGCAGGAGCGCAAGACCAAGCGCCTGCTGGAGGAGAAGGCCACGGCCTTCGACCGGCTCGATTTGCTGCACCGCAGCATCATCGAGTCCATCGACACGGGCATCCTGACGGTCAACCTCGAGGGCCGCATCCGCTCCTTCAACCGCGCGGCCGAGGAGATCTCGGGCTTTGCCTTCGGCGACGTCGCCAATCGGGGCATCGACGAGGTCTTCCCTGGCGTCTCGGCCCTGATCTCCCGGGGGGAGCCGGACGAGAGGAAGCGGCAGCGGAAGCGCTTCGAGCTTGAGATCCGCAGGAAGACGGGGGAGCCGCTGACCCTGGGAATCTCCGAATCCCCCCTGTTCGAACACGGTGTGAAGATCGGGAGCATCTTCATATTTCAAGACCTGACCCCGTTCAAGGAGATGGAGCGCGAAGGCGAGAGGAACAGACAGCTGGCGTTCATCGGGCAGATGGCGGCGGGGCTTGCCCACGAGCTCAGGACGCCGCTGCAGTCCATCAGCGGCTCCATCCAGATCCTCCGGCGGGACCTCAGGCTCGGACCGACGGACGAGCGGCTCATGCAGGTCATCCTGCGCGGCAAGGACCAGATGGAAAGCCTCGTCCGCAACTTCCTGCTCATGGCGCGCGCCAACCTGGGCACTCGATCGGAGACGGACGTCGGCAGGCTCGTCGGGGACGTGATCGAGTCGCTCACCGTCGGGGCCGACTGGAACCCGAAGGTGGCGCTGCGGAGGGAGCTGGGTCAGGGGCTCAAGGTGATGGGCGACCCCGCCGAGATCCGGCAGGTCCTCTGGAACCTGATGATCAACGCGATCCAGGCCATGCCGGATGGCGGCACGCTGACCGTGACGGCCTGTCCCGACGGCGACAACGGGGAGGCGCGCGCCGTGAAGGTCGCAATCGGCGACACCGGGGGCGGCATCGACCCGGCCCACCTCGAGAAGATCTGGGAGCCCTTCTACACGACCAAGGAGAGGGGCTGCGGGCTGGGGCTGGCGATCGTGAGGCGGATCGTGGAGAGCCACGGCGGTTCCGTCGAGGTGCAGAGCGAGGTCTCCCGGGGCACGCGGTTCGTCGTCCGGCTTCCCCGCGTTGCGCCGGGGGATTCGGACGGTGCGGTCGAAGCCGAACATCCCGACCGGCAGGCGGCTGCGGCGGGAGCCGCGCGATAAGAGGTGACCATGGAGCGGATTCTCGTTGTCGACGATGACCGGGGCATGCAGGACATGCTCGACATCATGCTCTCTCGTGCGGGCTACCAGGTCGCCACGGCCGACGACGGGGCCGCGGCGCTGGAGATCATCCGCAGGAGGAAATTCGACCTCGTCATCACGGACCTGAAGATGCCGCGCGTGGACGGGATCGACCTGCTCAGGGGCGTCAAGGAGACGGCGCCGGAGACGGCCGTGATCCTGCTGACGGCCTTCGCGTCCGGGGAGACGGCCCTGGCGGCCATGCGCGAGGGGGCCTACGACTACGTCGAGAAGAACTTCAATGTCGACGACCTGCTGACGATCGTGCGCGACGCCCTGGAGAAGAGGGAGGCGGCGCGGAAGGAGGGCCCCGCGGCCCCGCGGGAAGGGGACGACACCCGGTATTTCGGCACCATGGTGGGCCGCAGCAAGGAGATGCAGAAGGTCTATGCCCTGATCGGCAAGGTGGCCGACACGCCGGCCAACGTGCTCCTGCTGGGCGAGAGCGGCACGGGCAAGGAGCTCGTGGCGCGGGCCATCCACGGCCACAGCGCCCGGAAGGCTAAGCCCTTCGTGGCCATCAACTGCGGGGGCATCCCGGAGACGCTCCTGGAGAGCGAGCTGTTCGGGTACATGAAGGGCTCCTTCACGGGGGCCTTTGCGGACCGGGCCGGCCTCTTCGAAGCGGCCCGGGGCGGGACGATCTTCCTCGACGAGATCGCCGAGCTGCCCGCGGTTCTCCAGGTCAAGCTGCTGCGCGTCCTGCAGGAGCGGACGATCCGCCGCATCGGGGGCACCGAGGACATCAAGACCGACGTGCGGATCATCTCCGCCACGAACCAGGACCTCCAGGAAAAAGTCAGGCGGGGCGAGTTCCGGGAGGATCTGTACTTCCGGCTCAACGTGATCCCGATCCACATTCCCCCGCTGCGGAAGCGAAGGGAGGACATCCCGCTTCTCGTGCAGTACTTCATCGAGAAATACACCCGGGAATTCGGCAAGGAGGTCAAGCGGATCTCCGCCTATGCCCTGGAGCTGCTCATGCGCTACCCCTTCCCGGGGAATATCCGGGAGCTGGAGAACATCATCGAGCGCAGCGTGGCCCTGGAGAGCTCGAGCATCATCCTGCCCGAGAACCTGATCCTTGCGGAGGAAGGCAGCGGTTCGGCACCCGCGTCGGCGGCCGCAGGGGACTTCCCGGAAGCCGGGGTCGATCTGAACCGGGAGCTGGAGCGCTTCGAGCGGGAGATCATCCGCAAGGCCCTCGTGAAGGCCGGGGGCTCCAAGACGAAGGCGGCCTCGCTGCTCGGCGTGAGCTTCCCGAGCCTGCGGCACCGGCTCGAGAA
>JAGPKU010000041.1 GCA_018053845.1 Syntrophobacterales bacterium | reverse complement strand
CTTGCGATGACGTGGGGATGCGCATCCGTCGTCTACGTGTCGCAGGAATCGGGCAAGGGGCAACTGATGTCGGCCGCCGATGAGGTCCCGCTGCAGCCGTCGGCCCTGTTCGTGACCGCCCATGACGACTCGATGCCCGACGTCTCCCGCGACGGCAAATGGGTGGCGTTCAAGCGGGTCGTCGGGGGGGTCGACCGCATCATCGTGCGGCAGGTGGGCGATGCCGCCGGCACGACGGAGCGCGACATCGCGCAGGGAACGCGTCCGCGGTGGTCACCCTCGGGCAGCTGGGTCCTTTTCCGCAACCAGGGGAAGATCTACCAGGTCAGACCCGACGGGACGTCGCTCATGCAGCTCACCAGTCCCCCGGCGAACGTGACGGACGTCTTCGGGCATGACTACTTCAGCCCCGCCGCCGTCGTGTTCGGCCGCGGCACCGGGACGGGTGCGGGCCAGTTCGTGGGGCTCTATCTCGTCGACATCGCGTCGGCGGCGGTCACGGGCCCGGTTCTCGGCTGCGGCCAGCCCGTCGTCTCCCACGACGGCAGCCGGCTGGCCTGCGAGATCAAGTACTACTTCGGCTCGGGGATCATGCACTACATCCAGATCTACACGGTCCCGTCGCTGCAGGCCGCGGGCAGCATCGCGTTCACCTACGGACCGAACCCGACGACCGTCCAGAACGCGGGCGGCTTTGCCTTCTCGGCCGATGACGAGCGGCTTGTCTTCTCCGGCGTCCCGCCGGGCGGGACGAAGCGGGAGATCTACTCGATCCGGCTCGACGGGTCGGGGCTCACGCGGCTGACGACCAACGGCTGGGACGACGTCTACCCCGACGGGTACAAGCCGCAGCTGTGGTAGGTTCATATAGGGCGCAGGGCAAAAGACAAAAGACGAAGGGCGGAGGGCGGAGGGCGGAGGGAATGGCCCTTTCCGATTACGGAAACCCCCGGGCCGGGTTTCGGCGCCGGGGGTTGCTTTTCCTGACCCCTACGATCCGCTGCTGCGGCGTCAGATCGCCTCGTCCTCCAGGACGACATTGGCGGTCCGGTTCAGGACCCGCGTGACGCGCAGGACCTCCTCGATCGTCGTGATCCCCTCGAGGACCTTGCGCGCGCCGTCCTGCACCAGGGTCGACATGCCGCCGCGGACGGCCTCGTCGCTGATCTGGTTGGCGTCCGACGTCTTGAGGATCAGCTTCTTGAGCCTCTCGTCCATGATCATGATCTCGAAGATGCCCGTCCGCCCCCGGTAGCCCGTGTTCATGCAGAAGTTGCATCCCCTGCGGCGGAAGATCGGCCGGCCGTCGACGGCGCTGCGGGGGATCCCCGCGTCGATGAGCGACTCCGCGTCGGGCGTGTAGGCCTCCTTGCAGCGTGGGCACAGCACGCGCACGAGCCGCTGCGCCACGATGGCGATGACCGACGAGGCCACGAGGAAGGGCTCGATGCCCATGTCGATGAGGCGCGTGACGGCGCTGGCGGCGTCGTTGGTGTGCAGCGTCGAAAAGACGAGGTGACCCGTCAGGGAGGACTGGATGGCGATCTCCGCCGTCTCGCGGTCGCGGATCTCGCCCACGAGGATGACGTCGGGGTCCTGGCGGACGATGGAGCGCAGGCCCGTGGCGAAGGTCAGGTCGATCTTGGGGTTGACCTGGATCTGCCCGATCCCCTCGATCTGGTACTCGATGGGGTCCTCGATGGTGATGATGTTGATCTCGGGGCTGTTGATCTTCGACAGGGCCGCGTAGAGGCTGGTCGTCTTGCCGCTGCCGGTGGGGCCCGTCACGAGGACGATCCCGTAGGGCGACTTGATGAGACGGTCGAACTGACGGATCTTCACGTCGTCGAGCCCGAGATCGGCCAGGGTGAGGATCGACTGGGACTTGTCCAGGAGCCTCAGCACCACGCGCTCGCCGAAGGCCGTGGGGATGACGGAGACGCGGATGTCCACGTTCTTGTCGGCGATCTTCACCTCGATGCGGCCGTCCTGGGGGAGGCGCTTCTCGGCGATGTTGAGCTTGGCCATGATCTTGATGCGCGACACCAGCGGCGACTGGATCCGCCGCGGCAGGTTCAGCAGGTTGTAGAGCATGCCGTCGATCCGGTAGCGGATCTTCAGCGAGCCGGCGTAGGGCTCGATGTGGATGTCGCTCGCGCGGTCCTTGATGGCCTGGGCCAGCACGAGGTTGACGAGCTTGATGATCGGCGCGTCGCTCGTGTCGTCGAGCAGGTCGGCCGTCTCCTCGATCTCGGAGATGATGCTGTCGGCCGAGTCCCCGTTCATGATCTGGATGAACTCCTGGGCCGAGTCGCGGCCCAGGTCGTAGGCGGTGCCGATGGCCGAGAGGATCGTCCCCTCCGAGGCCAGCACCACCTCGGCGTCGCTGCGCCCCAGCAGGCGCATCAGGTCGTCGACGGCCTGGAAATTGGCCGGGTCGTTCACCGCGACGAGAAAGGCGTCGGGGGTCTCGACGGGGACGAGCTTCTGCCGCTTGAGGTACTGGATGGGGACCTTCCGGGTGAACTCCACGCTCATGTGGTCCGTCGGGAGTTCCGGCATCACGGGGATGCCGAACCGGAGGCTCAGCTCCCGGAGCCGGCCTGCCTCGTCGGCGGTCTTCTTGTGCGTGTAGATCTCGCCGAGGGTCTTCCGCCGGGCCGGCCCGCCCTCGGGCACGGGGGCGAAGGCCTCGTCGAGCAGCTCGACGATGGGCTTGCCGTCCGTGTGGATGAGGCCCGGGATCTCGGCGGGCCGGGGATCGCGCTTGTCTTCGTTGGCTTCCATTCGCTCTCTATCCGCCGGCCCCGATCACGGGGTCTTCCTGCCTTCTGCGGGCAACTGGGGCCCGTAGCCCTTGATCACCCCGCCCTCGAAGCTCTCGATCTGGTCGCGCTTGATCTTTTCGATGGCCCCGGCCTCGGCCACGGTCTCGATGATGTGGGGGGTGATGAAGATGTAGAGATTCGTCTTCTCGCGCCGCTGCCCCTTGGTCTTGAAGAGCCAGCCGAGCAGGGGGATGTCTCCCAGCAGCGGCACCTGGTAGTTGCTCGACGTGGAGCTGTCGCCCATGAGGCCGCCGATGACGATCGTCTGCCGGTCCTTGATCATGATCGTCGTCTTGGCCGTGCGCTTGAGCGTCGTGGGGAGGCCCTGCGTGGATTCCTCCTGGACGATCGTGGAGACCTCCTGGTTGAGCTTCAGGCGCACGAAGCGCTCCGTGTTGATGGAGGGCGTGATGGTCATGATGACGCCCACGTCGCGGTACTCGTAGGTCGTGTAGTCCACGTTGGTCGTCGAGCGCTCCGCCCGCGTGATGTAGGGGATGTTCTTGCCGACGCTGATCGTGGCTTCCTCGTTGTCGCTCGTGAGCAGCTGAGGGTTCGAGAGGATGTGCACCTGGCTGTCCTGCTGCACGGCGTTGATCACGGCCCCGATGTTCGGGAAGGTGACCCCGCCGATCGTGATCCCGGCACCGAGTACGCCCATGGCGAATCCGCCCGGGAAGGCCGGCTGGGTCGAGGTACCCGGGAAGAGCTGGTAGGCCCCTCCCTGCCCGCCGCCCCCGGAGCCGGCGATGACGGCGGCCCGGCCCGTGTCAAAGCCGCTCAGGCCGCCGAGGTCCTTGACGGCGCGCCACTCGACGCCGAGCTGGAAGTTCTTGTTCACGTCCACTTCCATGATCAGGGCCTCGATGTAGACCATGGCCCGCTGGACGTCCACCTTGCGGATGACTTCCTCGAGGATGCGCCAGTCCTCCTTGTTGGCCGTGATGATGAGGGTGTTGGTCGCCTTGTCGGAGACGATCTGGACCTCGCTCGAGAGCATGGACGCCCGGCTCCGGAGCCCCGGGATCACCGGCTGGGCCGGCTGGCCCGGCGCCGCCGCGGCGGCCGCCCGGGCGTCCTTGGACGGCAGGTTCATGAGGACCTTGGCCAGGTCCTCCGAGTTGGCGTACTGCAGGCGGTAGACGTGCATCTTCGACTCGCCCTGCGGGACGTCGCGGTCCAGGATGTTGACGAACTCGCGCACCCGCGCGGTGAAGACCTCGGAGGCGAGCACGATGAGGCTGTTGGTGCGCTCGTCGGCGATGATCCGCATCGTCACCGTCGACTGCTGCGGCCGGCGGGCCGCCTGGTCGAGCTGGAAGATCGCGTTGAGCGACGCGGCCGTGTCCGAGGCCACGGCGTGCCTGAGCGGGATGATGTGGATCTGCTCGCCGACGCCCGCCACGTCCAGCGCCGAGATGATCTTCAGCAGGCGCTTGATGTTGGACTGCACGTCGGTGATGACGAGCGTCTGCGTCGGCGGGTAGGACAGGATGACGCTTGCCTTCGACACCAGCGGGTCGAGGACCTTCTTCATGTCGTCGGGGCTGGCGTGACTCAGGGGGACGATCTGGGTCACCACGCGGTCGTTGGGGCCGATCCCCTCGGCGTGAAGCCGGGTCGCCACGCTTTTCTCCCTGGCCTGCTGGCTCGGGACGATCTTGATCACGTCGCCCGAGGGCACCGTCGTCAGGCCGTGGATCTCCAGGACGGATTCGAAGACCCTGTAGGCCTCCTCGGTGGAAATTTTCTGCGGCGAGAAGACGCTGACCTTCCCCTTGACCGACTCGTCCACGACGAAGTTCTTCCCCGTCAGCTCGCTCATGAACTTGATGAAGGCGAGGATGTCGACGTTGTCGAAATCGATGGTGACGTGCTTCCCGATCTTCCCGTTCGCGGGGCCGGGTTTGGCCGGAGGGGCCTTCCCGGCGCCGTTGTCGTCCGTGTCGTTGGAGACGGTCTTCCAGGCCGGCGCCGCCGCGGTCTTTTTCGGGGGCGCCTTCCGGGCCGTCTTCTTCACGGCCGGGACCTTCTTCTTCGGGGCGGGGGCCGGCGTGTCGTCCGCCTCGGCGGCCTTCTGCAGGACGGCGCCTTCCTTCACCGGTTCGGCCGAGGTGGTGGAGACCGGCTGGGCGCTGCCGGCCAGTCGGGCCGCCGAAAGGGTTCCCTGGAAGGCGAAGAGCAGGGCCAGCGCCAGGGCCGCGGTGAGGGAAAGCGGTTTTGCGGAAAGGGTCGGCATGCGCATTCACCCTCTAGTTTACGATTTTATCGTATTCCGGCCGGGAGCGCAGCGGCTCCAGGTCCGGGTCGCTCTTGGCCCAGCCCTTGAGATCCCGGTTCATCCACAGGGCCACCCTGAGGTGCCACAGGCTCTTCGGGATGTCCCCCTGGCGGCTGTAGAGGCAGGCGAGATTGTAGTACGGGTCGGCCCAGTCCCCCTTCACGTCGATGAGACGGGTGAAGAGGTCGATGGCCTCCCGGTCCCGTCCCTGGGACATGCAGATCACCCCGAGGTTGTTCAGGGCGCTCAAGTTCTTCGGGTCCGCCTCGACGGCCCTTCGGTACAGCGCCTCGGCTTCCGGCAGGCTTTCGGCCTGCTGCCGCCTGAGCCCGGCCTGGAAGAGGATCTCGCTGTCCGCGGCCGGGCCGCCCGGCGCGAGAGGCTCCGGCTGGCGGCCGGACAGGTCCAGCCTGGCCCGGTGGGCCGCGGAGGCGGCGATCAAGCGCCCCTGCTCGCTTCCGGCGTTTTCCTGCCCGAGGTAGACGATCAGCGAGAAGGCCGTCGAGGCGAGGAGCACGAGCGAGGCCAGGCAGATGCCGAGGATGAGACGCTTCTTGCCGCGGACCCTGCCCCGCGGCCGGGCCAGGATGATCTCCCGGTAGGGCCGGTAGCGCTCGTCATCGGCCCTGTCGGCCCGTCTCAGTGCGGCGGTGATGGCGCTCATGGTGCCTCGAGAGCGTTTCAGGTGTTACGTGCCACGAAACAGGGAGAAAAGCCTGTCAATCATTCCGCGTGTGCGTAAACCGAAGACCTGAAGCGGAAAACGGGTTCTAGGCAAACTGCCCTTTTCTTCGTCTTGCAAAAAAAGTTCCCTTTTTCCCGTCGCTCGACTTCAGGTCCTCGATGGCCCGCTTGACCACCTTGCGGTCGATCTCGTGCCGGTTGCCGGCATAGGCGATCAGCAGGGCCCTGTCGCAGAGGATGTTGATCCGTCTCGGGTTCCCCCTGCTGTAGTCGCAGATCTTCCCGAAGGCGTCGTCGGCGAATCGCACGTGACCCCCGTCCCCGGCGACGGCCAGGCGGTGGCCGACATAGTCCGGGACGTCGTCCTTCGAAAGCTCCTCGAGATGATACCGCACGGAGATCCGTTCGTTCAACTGCCTCAGCGAGGGCTGTTCCAGCAACTCCCTCAATTCCGGCTGCCCGACGAGGACGATCTGCAGCAGCTTCTCCGTTTCCGTCTCCAGGTTGGAGAGCATCCGGATCTGCTCCAGGACGTTCCGGGAGAGGTTCTGGGCCTCGTCGATGAGCACGACGGCGTTCTTGCCGGCCCGGTGGTTCTCCAGCAAAAACGCGTTGAGCGCGTCGATGAAGCGCCTCTTCGTCCGCTCCACCCCGGCCAGGGGGATGCGAAACTCCTGATTGATCACTTCCAGGAGCTCCATGTCCGAGAGATAGGAGTTGAAGATGAGCGCCGTTTCCACGGAAGGGTCCATCCTCGAGAGCAGCGCCCTGGACAGGGTCGTCTTTCCCGTCCCGATCCCGCCCGTGATGACGATGAACCCCTTCTTCTCCTGGATCCCGTAGATCAGGTGGTTGAGGGCCTCCCGATGCTGGCGGCTCAGGAAGAGATACTTCGGGTCGGGCGTGAGGCTGAAGGGATTCTCCCTCAGCTTGAAATGGGAACTGTACATACCCCTCGGGATTCCTCTGGTTTTCTTAATACAAGCGGCGTCAAATTGCCACCACCAATTTGCACCCCTTCACTGCACCGTGTGGTTCAGCACCACCTGGCGCCCCGCGCGGCTGACCTTGACGGAGAGGTTCAGCCCGGGCTTGAGGTCCCGGTACATGGCCACCAGGTCCGCCACGCCGGTGACCGCCCTGCCGTTGACCTCCTGGATCACGTCCCCGTTGACGAGGCCCACGCTCTCGAAGAGGCTGCCGGGCTGGATCTCGTTGATCACGACCCCGTCGGGCTTTCCCGACGATCCGACCGTGACATGCGGCGTCACGCGGGCCTGTGTCAGCAGGCTCGCCAGGTCGGAAGGCGAGCCGGGGGACGGCGCCTGCGGGGGGCGGGCCTGCGGCCTCGGCGCGGTTCCCGGCGACGGCGCAGGGCCCGGCGGCGCCGCCGCGGGCAGTAGGTTCGATCCCCGGGCGACGATCTCCTTCTTCTTCAGGACCTGGTCGTTCTCCCCCACGCGCAGGACGACGGCGTTCCGCAGGATCTTCACGATGGCGGCCCCGGCGACCCGGTCGCCGACCTTGTAGAGGCGCTGCTTCTTCTTGTCCCTCTCCTCGATGATCGCGTATCCCCGGCCGTCCTCACCGGCGATCGTGCCGTAGAGGTCGAGCGGCAGGGATGTGGTCTCGAGCATGCCGGGGTCCATCGCATCCGCCACGATGGGCCGGTCCGTCGTCCGGAAGAGGTTGCGCTCGACGATCACGGCGTAGGCCTCGACGGGGTCCTTGGTCACGTCCGCCGCCGCGGGGCCCGGCGCTTCCTGCTGCCGGGTCTCGGCAGGCGGTGCGCTGAGCTCGAGGATCAGGTAGGAGATGTCGACGATCAGGTACAGCACGACGGCGATAGCCGCGAGGATCAGGATCGTCTTGCGCCTGTTCTTCATGAAGCCGAGCATTTCCATCGCCTGTTCCTCAGAGAGGGGTCACCACGGGACTCGACACCGTACCGCCCACCTCGACGGCGAACCGCTCCGGGCCGGCTGCCGGGAGCGTCACGTCCCCCCGCAGGGCGACCCGGCTTGCCGAGAGATCCCCGCCCAGACGGATGCTCCCCTTGAAGTCGCCCTGGAGCCGGTCCCCGGTCACCTGAAGGCGGTTCACCCTGACGACCCCGCTTCCCAGGTCCATGTCGCCTTCCATCTTCGTCACGGTCATCTCCTGCAGGCCGAACAGGGGCGCCTTGAAGGCAATCAGCCCGTTGGCCAGCGAGAGGTCCAGGTGGCCCGATCCCTCGGACCAGCGCCCCGGCAGCCCCTCGAAGCGCAGCCGGCCGTCGACGCGGCCGCGGAGCGAGCGGCCCAGCAGTTCCGCCAGCCAGGGGCAGTCGGCGGCGTCGATCCCGGCGAACTGCAGGTCCGCCTGCACGGGCCCGCTTGCCGAAAACCGGTTCCGCATGGCGATCTCCCCGTCGATCCGTCCGCCCATGGCCGCCGCCTCGACGCGGAAGGCCAGGCGTCCCGCCGCGAGCGAGAGCAGCGCCGGGCGGGCCGTGAGCCTGTCGGCCCGGACGCCGGGGCCCCCGCCGTCCCTCGGCCGGACGGAGAGTCCCGTGAGCGTGAGCCCGGCGGGGAACGCCCACCCGGCCGCCTCCAGGCGCACCTCCATGCCCGCCCGGTTCTTCGCCAGCGAAGACAGAACGAACGAGCGGACGGCGTCGGAGGGCATCTTCACCCAGGCGAGCGCGAGAAGCGCCGTCACGGCAAAGGCCGCGTATCCCCCGTATGTCCGGATGGCCCCCTTCATCGGCGATTCGCCTCACGCCCCCTGTCTGGCCGGCGCGGGGCCCGGCCTGGGTGCTGACGCCGGCTGGTACGCGGCGAGCTGGACCGTGGCCGTGAGGTATTCGGGGCTCTCGAGGCTCTTGCGGACGGTGAGCTTGCGGATCCGCACGGCGTCGCGCGGCGAGTCCGCCTTGTGCAGAAACTGCACGAGCTGCCTCAGCGTGACCCTCTCGAGGCTCACGTCGGCCAGTACCTCCTCGTAGGCCCCGGCGCTCACCCCCCGCGAGGGGTTGATGGCCCGGACGTTTGAGCGCACGCCCGCCTCCCGCGCCTTGCGGTCCACGAAGCCGTAGAGGGTGAACCCGGGCGGCCTCGACGCCAGGGCCCGCTGGATGACGTCCATGTCCCGCTTGATGAGCCGGTAGTCGGCCAGCTGGGCGTGCATCTCCCCGAGGAGCTTCTCCTGGGCCTCGAGCGCCTTGGCCACGCGCGTCCGTTCCTCCCAGAACGGCAGGATCACGAACTGGACGAGGAGGACCGCGACGACGACCCCCGCCCCGCCCAGGACGATGAGCCGCTCCCGCGACCCCAGCTTGTCCCAGTACTTCTTCATGGTTTCCTCGCCATCGCGGCTTTCAGCTCGAAGGCCACCCGGCCTCCCTGCCCGGCGCCGGGGGAACTGACGGCGACGCCGGCGTAGCGCCCCGTGGCCTCCAGCGCCTTGCGGACCGACTCGGCGGCCTCCGGGGTCGAAACCTCGGCCCGGATCTCGATCCGGTCGCCGTCGAGGACCAGGGACGTGAGGAGAAGCTCCGCGGTCTCGGGGACCTTTTCCGAGAGGTCCTTCAGGACGAGCAGGGCTGCGTCGCCCGATGTCGCGCCCCGGGTGGCGGCGGCCAGACGCTTGGCATCGTCGATCCTGGCGCGGAACTGCCGGGCCGGGTCGACGACGCGCTGGACGTCGGGGAAGTTCTGCTGCACCAGGGCCGCCGCCTCGGCCTTGAGCTGATCGAGCCGGGCCTTGTCCGCCCAGTGGGAAAGGGTGAGGTCGGCGCCCGCCAGCAGGATCACCAGGGCCGTGACGGCGCCCGCCCACTTGAGGTCGATGCCCAGATCGAGCTTGAAGGACACGGGCCTGCGGAGGCCGCCGCCCTGCCGGAAGTTGAAGCCCGGCCCCTTCGACACGGGCCTCAGGGCCAGGGCGAGGGCGCCGTTCATGATCATCGAATCCCAGCCCGCGTCACTGCCCCCCACGGGCTTGATGCCGGCCAGCTGGGTCACGTTGACGCGCTCCACGGGGACCCCGAGGGCCCGCGAGAGATCGTCGGCGAGCCTTCGGTACAGGGCCCCGCCGCCGGTCAGCCAGACCGTGTCCGGGTCCTCGCGAACGATGCCGGCGATGCGCAGGGAGCCGATCGTGTTCTTCAGCGAGGCGAAGAATTTCCCGCATGCCTCGGTGATCTCCGCATCGGCCAGTCCCGTATCGCCCCGCCGCTTGCGGCCCTCGGCGTCGGCGAAGGGGATCCCCAGGGCCCCGGCAAGGGCCTGGGTGATGTGGTCGCCGCCGAAGGGAAAGGAACGGACCTGCAGGATCCTGCCGTCCCTGAAAAGGACCCCCGTCGTCTCCGAGGCCCCCACGTCCAGCAGCAGGTTCAGGGAGTCGGTCGGCGCGGTGGTCATCAGCCGTGCCGCAACGGGAACCGCTTCGACGTCGATCGTCTCCGCATCGAAGGCGTAATCGGACAGCAGGGAGACGCGCTCGTCCACGTCGGCCCGGGGGATGACCGCGGTGAACAGGTCGGACCCCTGCTCCTGCCCGAGGACGGTGAAATCGATCAGCACGCTCTCCACGGGGTGAGGGATCTGCCCGTCGAGCTCGAAGGGAAGGGTCTGGGCGATCTTCTTGCGGTCCTTGAAGGGGAGCTTGACGTTGCGGAAGGAGAAGTGTCTCGCGGCAAGCGCCGTGTGACAGGACGGCACGGCGAAGATCGGGATCTCCTGGAGGCGGCGCAGGGCTTCCCGCAGACCGGCCGCCCCGGCGATGTCCACCTTTTCCCAGGCGGCGATGCGCATGCCTCCCCTCAGACCCGCCTCGAGGAGGACGGCCTTCAGGCTGCTCTTGCCGACATCGAGCCCGAGGATGTATTTCGCCATCAGCCCATTCTCCAGGCGACAATGGAGAGTTTCCTGTCGCTGTCGCGTTTCACGATGCCCCGGATGGTGCGCTTCATCGTCCCGAGGTGCCCCGTCGAGAGGAGCTGGAAGCAATCGCTCCGGGTGGCGAGGGGCACGGCGTCGATGGCCGTGGCGCTCAAGCCCGCAACCCTCCGGTACCACGCCGGGTTGGTGAGGTCGTTTGCGGGGTTTCTCCGGTAGTCGTCCATCCGGTTGGCCGCATCCTCGGTGATGGACGGCGAAAGTGCCCGCAGCACCTCCTTCGGGGCCGTGTTGATGTTGATGCTCCCCTCCCCGTAGACGGTGAGGAAACGGGCCAGGCCGGGCCTCTCCCGGGTCCCGTGGAAGAGCTCCCGCGTGACCCCCCGGACGAGAAGCAGCTCGTCGATGGACTCCATCGGGCCGTTGCGAACGGTGGTGGATTTCCCAAGGCCTTGATAATATGCATTTTCTGCACCATTTGCCGTCACGACCGAATCCGCATCGATCCAGTCCTTGACCGCGCAAAGGATATCCTCCACCTCCTGGGGCTGCAGCTTGAACTCGGGCTGCGAGAGGAGCCTCGTCAGGACTCCCTTCACGGCGGCATTGAACTCGTTTCCCTGGACGAGCTTGTTGATGTTGATCTTGCCGGACTCGTCCTCGATGGTGAGCTCCAGTCGGCCGCCCTCGAAATAATCCTTCGACTGCTCCCCGATGACTTCCGTGCGGGCCCAGGCCTCGTTGAGCGTGTCGGCATCGCCCCGGTCCTCGGACAGCAGCCCCATCCCCGCAAAGACCCCGGACTTGGCGATGTAGAGGACCCGGATCCCGTCGCTCAAATTGGCCGCCTCGTGCACCTGCGCCCGGGAGGCGATGTTGAGCTGCAGGGTGAGCACCACGATGACGCTCACCGCGAGCAGGACCAGGATGAGGGCGATTCCCCTCTCGTTGCGCAGCGGGTTCGTCATCATATCACATCCTGGCGGAACCGGGCAGCAGCAATCGCGTCATGAATTTGTACGGCCTGGCCGCGTCGTCGGGGTTGATGAAGTCGAGCTCGATCAGGACAGCCGACGGGATGCCGTTGCGCTGGGCTTCCGACCCGGTGCGGCTGTCCCACAGGGTGTACTCGCGGCCGCCCGCGTCGTAGAAGCGAAGGTTGACGAACTGCAGCCGCCTGCACAGCAGGTGGCCTTCCCCCCCTTCCCGGCCCTGTCCCTGCCGCAGGACGTCGCGGCGGACGATGGAAAACCCGCCGGACTCGGGGTCCCCCTCGAGCTCGTAGCTGATCTGGGCCACGGCCATGGAGTCCCCGGGACCGCTGAAGTCCAGGTGCGCCCGGGACAGGAACGTGACGCCCTTGAGCGGGAGCTTGCCCGTCGAGTCCTGGAGCGTCGAGAACTCGTAGGCGTCCTTTTCCGTGCAGGCCGACTGCAGGTCCAGGACCATGCGCTCCAGGGTGATGCGGGCCATGTAGTAGATCTCGTCGCCGTATTCGAGGCTCTTCACGATGCGCATCGTGGAGAGGTAGGAGACGTAGATCGTCGAGAGCACGACGGCGAGGATGGCGATGGCCACGAGGATCTCGACGAGGGTGAAGCCGCGGCGCGAAGCGACGGTCTTCGCGTGCAGCGCGGAGCGTGCAGCGTGTCGATGTGCCGGGGGCGAGGGGCGAGGGGCGAAGGGAGGAGGTTCCGTCCCCGTCGCCCGACACCGGTCCCCAGTTACCGGAATCCTGTCTTTGCTCATGGCCCGCACTTCTTCGATGCCGATCTTCCTAACTCCCCGTTTTCAAGGCGGTCGGCCTGTAGAGGACCAGCTTGCAGGGCCGCTTCGGGTAGTAGTTGTGCACGACGGTGACCTCGATCTTCCGCAGCAGGCTCGACCCCGGGACCTGGGGCTGGGTGATGCTCACCGTCCAGGTGTAGTCGGGGAAATCATCGCCGAAATCGCCGGACGTCTGCCCCGTGGAGAGGTCCTGGCGGCCCTCGACTTCCGCCATGCGGCTCTGTGCCAGCAGCGCCAGCGTCGTCATCGCCCGCGATTCGTTGGCCATGGCGATGCTCTGGGACTGGGAGTGGAACACCGTCACGAGCACCGTGGCCAGGATGGCCATGGCGATCATCACCTCCAAAAGGGTAAAGCCCTTTCGAGAAGCGGCACGCTGCGCGAAGGGTCCAGGGTCCAGGGTCCGGGGTCCGGGAAGAAGGTAAAATCCCCTTTCTTTTCCCCCTTTGCAAAAGGGGGACACGGGGGGATCTGATCTCTTGCCGCACACACTGTTTTTCATGTTCGTTCCGTGCCGGTCACCGGTGCGCTATCTGGACTTCTGCCACACGTCCACGTAGGAATCCTTCACCTCGAAGGTGCTCAGGAAGGGCTGGAAGATCAGGGTCATGGTGCGCTCGTCGTCGGCCAGGTGGATCGCGGCGGGCTGGACGTAGCCCTGGCTGAAGAAGCGGATGACGACCTCCCCCTGGTTCTTCTTGCCCTCGTCGGCGAGCGCGACGTCCGCGATGCGCACGCCGGGCGGCAGCGGCCGGGCCTGGCTTCGGCGGATTGTCCGGACCTCCGCCGTCATGTCGTCCCGGGTGTTCCAGACCACGCGCCGGTCGAGGTCGAGGTGCAGGAAATGGTCGACCTGCCCGCGGACGGCTTCGGCCTTGAGCTCCCGCGCCGCGCCGGAGAGGTTCCGCACGGCCGAGCGCATCCGGTCGCTCGTCAGGGTGTCCTGGACCCTGGGGACGGCCAGCAGCAGGATCACGCCGATGAGGACGACAACGACGGCGACCTCGATGAGGGTGTAGCCCTTCTGTCCGGGCATCCTCCGTGACGGGATTGTATTCATACGCATTCGCGGTCGGGCGCCTCGCCGGCATAACGCAGCAGAGGGTGAGAAGGTGAGAACGTTGGCGATGTGAGAGGCGTGCGGTGGGCGCTGCGGCTGATCCGACCTTCTTCCCCTCTTACCTTCGCACCTTCTCTATTGTGTCAGTCCTGCGCCCAGTTCGTGATGTCCTTGTTCTTGCCCTCGCCGCCGGGCTGCCCGTCGGCCCCGTAGGAGATCAGGTCGAACTCGCCCTGCGTGCCGGGGCACAGGTAGGCGAAGTCGTTCCCCCAGGGGTCCTTGGGAACCTTGCCCTTCTCGAGGTAGCCCCCCTCGCGCCAGTTCCGGGGCACGGGCGGGATCGTGGGCGCTTCCACGAGGGCCCGGAGTCCCTGCTCGGTCGTCGGGTAGAAGCCGTTGTCGAGCCGATAGAGCTTCAGCGCCGTCTCGATCCCCTCGATCATGATCCGGGCCTTGGCCTGGCGCGCCTCGTCGGGCCGGCCCATGATCCGGGGGATGATCAGCCCGGCCAGGATGCCCAGGATGACGATGACGACCATCAGCTCGATCAGGGTGAAGCCGCGGCTTTTGCGCCGTGGGCCCTTTCGCAGGGGGATCCGCAGTCCGCTTTGCATGTTCGCACCTTTCCGTCCGGCCGCGATCACCGGACCAACTGGTTCATTTCGAAGATGGGCAGAAGGATCGAGACCACGATGAAGCCTACGATGAGTCCCATGACGAGGATCATGACCGGTTCGAGCAGGGAGGTGAGCGTCGTGATGCTCGACTCCACCTCCTTCTCGTAGGCATCGGCGATCCGGTAGAGCATGGGCTCCAGGTTGCCGCTCTGCTCGCCCACGGAGATCATCTCGACGGCGATCGCCGGGAACAGCCCGCTGCGGGCCAGCGGCGCCGAGAGGCTCTGCCCCTCCCGCACGTCGTTTCCGGCCTGGCGGATGGCGTCGCCGATCAGCGCGTTGCCCACGATGTTGCGGACGATCTCGAGGGACGCCAGCAGCGGCACCCCGCTCTCGAGCAGCGTCCCGAGCGTCCGGCTGAATCGCGCCACGGCCATCTTGCGGTTCATCGGGCCGATGACGGGAAGCCGCAGCGCGACGCGGTCCCGCAGGGCCCGGCCCCTCTCGGTCTTCGAGAGGAAAGAATGCAGAGAGACGGCTCCGGCCCCGACCCCCGCCACGATGAGCCACCAGAACGTCTCCAGGAAGCGGCTCACGCCGATCAGCACGATCGTGATGAGCGGCAGCGTCTGGTGCATCTCGTCGAAGATCCGCGTCACATTGGGCACGACGAAGGTGACCAGGAAGAACAGCACCACGCTGCCGACGAGAAACATGAACAGGGGGTAGGCCAGGGCCGCGCGGATGCGCCCCTTGAGGGCCTGCTGCTTCTCACTGAAGTCCGCGAGCCGCTCGAGCACGAGGTGAAGCGTGCCGGAGGCCTCCCCCGCCCGGACCATGTTCAGGTAGAACGCCGGGAAGACCTCGGGGTAATGGGTCAGGGCCTGCGAAAAGCTGCTCCCCTCGTTGACCTCCTCCTTGATCTGGGCCAGGATCTTCTTGAGGTGCGGGTGCGAGGTCTGCACGATCAGGGTGTTCAGCGACTGCACGAGCGGCAGCCCGGCTCCCAGGAGGGTCGCCAGCTGCCGGGTCATGACCGTCACCTCCCGCGCCCCCGCTTTCCCGAACAAACCGCCTGCGCGCCGCTGCAGGAGGCTTTCCTTCTTCTTCCCCGACGACTCCAGCAGCTCGATCAGGTAGATGTTGCTCTCGCGCAGTTTCTGCCGTGCCGCACCGCTGCTCTGCGCGTCGATGATCCCCTTGAGCTTCTTGCCCTTCTCGTTGAGGGCGGTGTATTCGAAAACGGGCATAAACAGGCTAACCTGCAAACATTTTGCCAAATTCCATAATGAAATCCGTTTATCACAGGACCGGGACGATTGCAACCGAAGCACCCGTTGCACCGGCGGGACCGCGGGGCCGGAAGGGTCATTGCGTCACGGAACTTGCATGGAAGCCTGTTGACGAATAACCGGGGTGGCAAGGTGAGGATAACGGCATATCTCTTGATCATAGCGCTGGCGGCGGGCTGTGCCTCGCCGCCGCCCACCATCGACCGGGGCGAATACCAGAATTACCGCTACGGGTTCATCGTGCAGCTTCCGCGCGAGGGCTGGGAGAGGACCGGCGCCGTCCCGGAGCGATTTGCCGCCGCCCTGGTCCCCGAGGCCCCCGAGAGGCTCCTGCTGCTGCTCCACAACCCCGGGACCGGAGGCCTGATCGCCGTCCGCGGCGGCTCCCTGGTGCTCTCCTACGAGAACGCGCTGAACCTCCAGGAGCGGCTCTCGGGCTACATCGAGTCCTTTCTGGATCAGGAACGGCGGCTGATCGTCCGCGACGGCACCGGGGGCAGGGGGAGCTATGCCGTCGAGCACTGTGACGCATCGGGGCTTCAGTGGCGGGAGCGGCCCGCGCGCAGGCCGCCGGCCGGCATCCGGCACGCCTCCCGGGGTTATGTCTACCCGCTCAAGGGCGAGGCGTGTTACGTGACCTTCACCGTCTTTTCCCAACCGGACACCTTCGATCGAAATGCGGAGGCGCTTGACCGCATGGCGGCCACGTTTTCCAGCGGGGAGGTCTTTACGACACGGGTGTACGGCCGCTGAGGTCCAAAGGGTCAGCCCAGGGAGGGGGGCTTCGGCTTTCCCGATCCGGGCGTGTCCCCCCCGGCAAGCGCGGCCTTTTCGAACGCCCGGTCCACGAGGGCGACGAAGCCTTCAAGGCTGTCCTTCGCGGCCTCGCACTGCTCCGGGGTGACGAGATCCCCGTGTTCGGCCTGAAGCTGTGCCGCCAGCCGTTCGAGCTCGATCTGGCACTGGATGACCTCCCCGAGGTTGTCGCTCTTGAACCCCACCTCCAGCATCGCGGCCGAGAGCCTGATTTTCTTCAGCGATTCGATCGTTTTCACGGATTTCCCCCGGACACGCCGTTCAGTCCTTCCTCTCCAGGATCACCGACCACGAGGAGATGCGGCCCTCCGGGGAAAACAGCGCGCCCCGGTTGAGGTAACGCCCCCGCGTCTCCTGCAGCAGGAATTCCATGCCGGTGCAGCGCCGGTCGAGCGACGTGCAGGCGGACAGGATGGCGTTGCCGACGACGATGAAGTGCCCGCGGAGCGTCCCGAGGGCCGGGTTGTCCGATTCCCAGCTCGTGAAATCGGCCCCCCCTGCGAAGGGGACGATCCGGTAGCGGTTCTCGATGATCACCGGGCCGCCGTCGAGGGCGATGCGCATGCGGCCCTCGTTGAGCCATTCTCCCGGGCGGTGCGTCACCCGGGTCTCGCCGTCGAGGGCCGCGCGGTGCATGGCCTCGTCGACGTATTCCCCGCTGGCGGCCCAGAGGCCCTCCTCGAACAGAAACGTGTGCACGCGCGCGCCTTCCTGCCAGTCGATTTCCTGCCGATGCTTACCAAGTCGCAAGGAGTTCTGTCAACCGGGAATCAGCGCCCGCAGGCGGCGGGCTTCAGGCTATTCGAGGAGATCGCCTTTTGTGCGGCCTGCAGCCCATGAAAGGGTTGCCCTCCAAAGCCCTTCAATGCTATAAACCCGGTTCATTTGAACGGGAAGGTATGTGCGTGACGGGAACCCTGGTCAACACGGCCGCCGTCGTGGCGGGCAGCCTGGCGGGTGCGGTCATCGGGAAACGGCTTCCCGCCCGGGTCAAGACGATCGTCATGCAGGCTCTCGGTCTGTCGGTGGTCCTGATCGGGCTTCAGATGGCCCTGTCGGGCACGAAGCCCTTGCTGGCGATCGGGTCGCTGCTGCTCGGTGCCGTGACCGGGGAGCTCATGAACATCGAAGGGGCCGTCGCCGATGTCGGGGAGTGGCTCAAGCGGCGTTTCCGGTCCGATTCCTCCACCTTCGTCCAGGGGTTCGTCACGGCCTCCATCCTCTATTGCACGGGAGCCATGGTCATCGTCGGTTCCATCCGGGACGGGACCCTCGGCGATCCGGGGATCCTGTACATCAAATCCCTGCTCGACGGCGTGGCATCCGTCGCCCTCGCCTCGTCGCTGGGGCCGGGCGTGGCCTTCTCCGCGATGTCGGTCCTCTTGGTGCAAGGGTCGATCACGCTGCTGGCCTCGCAGCTCACGTTCCTCCAGGAGCCCGCCGTGATCGAGGCCGTGACCGCCACGGGAGGCCTCCTCATCCTCGGCATCGGCGTCAACCTCCTCGAGATCGCGCAGATCCGCGTGGGCAATCTCGTTCCGGCGCTGGCCTACGCCGTCGCGGCGGCGCTCTTGACGCATAGCGGTTAACCCCCCCTTCATCCCCCTTTGCGAAAGGCGCAAAAGGGGGGTGCCGGTCTTTGATCGAGAGGAGAGCCAAACAAGGAAGGCCCCCGGAAAGGGGGCCTTCGCAAAGATGAAAGGAGAGAGGTGTTGGGGGTTTTTGCGGCCCTGTAAGAGGGCCGAGTCTTATCCATTCCCCCCCGGGGGCTCGCCTAGGTGCAGCCCCTGAGGGGAATACATCCTGCGGATCTTCTCGGTCCGCTGCCTCTTTTCTTCCTCGGCCTTGCACTCGATGCACAGCGTTGCCGCCGGTGCAGCCTGCAGCCTCTTTTCGGAGATGGGCTTCCCGCAGTCCTCGCAGATCCCGTAGCTTCCCTCTTCGATCCGCTTCATCGCCTCGATGAGCTCGAGGACGGATTTCCTCTCCCGATCCTTGAGGGCATACTCGGAGAGACGCTCCGACTCGAAGGAAGCCAGGTCGTAAAGGTCGGGAAGAAGGCCGTTGAGGTTTTCCGTGGGGAACAGCGGCTTTCCGTTTGCCTTCAAAATCTCCTCGATCCGGTGATGCAACATCGATTTGTAGCGTTTCATTTTCACCGTTGCCATCGTTGAACCTCCTTTTCATGGCTCATCCAAAGCAACAGGTCTGCCAGGAGGCCGGCGGAGGACATTGTTTTTGCAACTTACCTATATGAAATGGAAAAATGATGATCCGCCCCGTGGCGGCAAGGCCGGCCGCGGCAGTCGACCGCCGCGAAAAAGTGGAAAGGGCCGTCGAAAGAGAGGGGCTTTAACGATGCAAGGTGTTGATTATAATTGAAAATAATGAATGCGACATTTTTGTCGCCCAAGAGGACCGAAAAGTCGTGCAGCCCTTTTCGGGGGCGGCAAAAAATGTCGCAGGGGCAGGCGCTACCCCTTGTGCCCCTTGAGCCTTTCTTCCAGCCTGCGGGCCATCAGCGACAGGGGATAGCTCATGGCGAAGTACAGGAGGGCCACGACGAGCCCGAGCTCGAAAAAACGCAGGGTCGTGGCGGCGAGGATGTTGTACGTCTTGGTGAGCTCCACCATGGCGATGACGGAGACGAGGGACGAGTCCTTAAACAGGGCGATGAAGTCGTTGGTGATCCCGGGGGTTGCAACCCTCAGGGCCTGGGGCAGGATGACCCAGCGCAGAGCCTGGTTTCGGGACATGCCCAGGGACAGGGCCGCCTCCGTCTGACCGGGCTGCACGGCGTTGATGCCCGCGCGGTAGAGCTCCGCCTCGTAGGCGGCGTAGCACATCCCGAGGCCGAGAAATGCCGCCGCAAGCGGCGACAGGGTGATCCCGATGTTCGGAAAGCCGTAGTAGAGGATGTAGAGCTGGACGAGCAGCGGCGTGCCCCGGTAGAACTCGATGTAGGCCGTGGCAAGCGCGCCCGTCCATCGCGGCCCGTAGAGGCGCAGAAGCGTCAGGACGAGCCCCAGCGCGACGGCGATGGCCATGGCGACGACGGAGACGCCCACGGTGATCCCCGCGCCCTTGAGCAGGGTCGGAAAGAAGGTGTACAGGGGGGCCTTGCGGCTATCCTCGAGATCCGCGGCCCCGGGGCCGGCCTCGAGGCGGTCCTTCAGCTTTTCCTGGCCGGCGTTCCAGAGGCCCCACTTCTCGTATAGGCTTCGCAGCTCGCCCGTCCGGTACAGGGTTCTCAGGATCTCGTCGATGGCCGCCTTCAGCTCCCCGTCGCCCCTGCGCAGGGCGATGCCGTACTCCCCCTCGCCCTCGGGGGGGCCGGCGTATTGCAGGGCCGGGTTCGGTTTCGCATAGAAGGCGGCGATGGGCGAGTCCATCAGCACCGCGTCGATGCGCCCGACGGCGAGGTCTTCGTAGGGTTCGGCCTGACCCGTGTAGACCCGGGTCTCGACGCCCGGGATCTTCCGGAGGATGTCGTGCGCGACGCTGCCCGACAGGGTCCCCACCCGTTTGCCGGGCAGGTCCTTCACGTCCCGGATCCGGCCGTCGCCCTTCCGGACGGCGAGCTGCTGGGTGTAGAGATAATAGGGCGCCGAGAACAGGATGGAGCGCTTCCTCTCGGCCGTGATCTCCAGGCCGTTGAGGGCGATGTCGAAATCGCCGCGCTCGAGGGCGGGGATGAGGCTGTCCCAGGCGTTCTGGACCTGCCGGGCCTCGACGCCCATCTCCCGGGCGATGGCGCGGGCCAGGTCGACCTCGAAACCGATGAGCCGGGAAGGCTGCCGGGGGTCGGGGAAGACATAGGGGGCGCCGCCCTCGGCGTCGGATCCCCACAGCAGCGCGCCCCGCTTGCGGATCTGCTCGAGCGTGCCGGCGGTCCGGCTCTCGCCGGCCAAGGCGGCCAGCAGGATGAGCGCGATGAGAAGGGACGCGATGCGCAGCGGCCTTGCCATGGTTCCGGCCCCCTCGTCAGATGATGCCCGCCGCCTCGAGCTCCCGCAGCTCGCCGTCGCCGATGCCGATCTCCCCCAGGATCTCCCGGGTGTGCTCGCCCAGGCCGGGCGGCGGGGTCCGCCAGCCGGGCCGGT
>JAGPKU010000040.1 GCA_018053845.1 Syntrophobacterales bacterium | reverse complement strand
CTCTCAACTCAATGACAGACGTCTGCTCTCCCTGCACCTCGGAGACCTCGACCTTGTCCGGGTTGTCCACCAATGCCTGGGCGATGTACTTGATCAGGTCTTTCATCGTCACGACCTCCCGGGATTTACTGGCTGTTGTGCTCCTGGTTCACCCCATTGGAATCGAGAGTCCGGCGAAGACGGCGGTTCAGGCGACCCTGGTCTTGTCCTTTGCGATCGTGATCCCCTTTTTCCCGAGCAGCTGGGAGACGGTCAAAGTCGGCGCGGCCCCCTTGGAGAGCCATTCCCGGACCCGGTCCTCCCTGACCGTGATCTCGGCCGGGTTCTTCTTCGGGTCGTAGTTGCCGACGATTTCGATGAATTTCCCGTCCCTCGGCGAATCCGAATCGGCCACGACGATCCGGTAGTAGGGCTTCTTCCGGGTTCCCACCCGCGTCAATCTCATCTTCACAGCCATTCCGTTACTCCATACCCTCCTGATGTGTTGAGCGAAAAAAGTATGTTAAAGTAGCACAACCCGACGGTTTTTTGAATCTTTTTTTTCGGACCGCCCGCTCAGGGGCGAAAAAACCCCCGCCGCAGGGCGTCCTTACCCCCGGGACGCATCATCTTCTTCATCATCTTGCGCATCTCGACATAATTCTTCAACAGGCGGTTGACGTCCTGCACCGACGTGCCGCTTCCCCGGGCGATGCGCTTGCGCCTCGAGCCGTCGATGATCTGGTGGTTCGCCCGCTCTTTTTTCGTCATGGAATCGATGATGGCCATCGTCCGGACCAGTTCCCTCTCGTCGGGGTCGACGTCCTTGAGGGCCTTGAGCTTGCCCAGGCCGGGGATCATGCCGAGCATGTCCTTCAGGGACCCCATCTTGCGCATCTTCTGCAGCTGTTCCCGGAAGTCCTCCAGCGTGAAGGTGTCCTTGCGGATCTTCTTCTCGAGTTCCCGGGCCTCCCGTACGTCGATCGCGGACTGGGCCTTTTCGACGAGGGTCAGGATGTCGCCCATGCCGAGGATCCGGGAGGCCATCCGCTCGGGGTGAAAGACCTCGAGGGCGTCCGTCTTCTCGCCCACGCCGACGAACTTGATGGGCTTTCCCGTGACGGCCCGCAGGGAGAGAGCCGCGCCGCCGCGGGCATCGCCGTCCATCTTGGTCAGGATCACGCCGTCGATGGCCAGCGCGTCGTTGAATTTCTTCGCGACCCCGACGGCGTCCTGCCCCGTCATGGCATCGGCCACCAGCAGAATCTCCGACGGGTTGATCTCGGCCTTGATCCGCTGCAGTTCGTCCATCATGGCCTGATCGATGTGCAGGCGCCCCGCCGTGTCCAGGATCAGGATGTCGTAGCCCAGGCTCTCCGCCTCCGCCGTGGCCCGTCGGGCGATCTCGACGGGGTCCCGCGTGTCGGCGGGCTGCAGCACGCCCGCCCCCAGCGATTCGCCGAGGACGCGCAGCTGGTCGATGGCGGCCGGCCGGTAGACGTCCGTGGAGACCAGCGCCGTCCGCCGTCCCTGCCCCATGGTGAGCCGGGCGAGCTTGGCCGCCGTCGTCGTCTTGCCGCAGCCCTGGAGCCCCACCAGCATGACCGGGTTCGGGAATCGGTCGGCAAGCTTAAGCCACTGGCTCCCGGCGCCGCCCATGAGCTCCACGAGTCGGTCGTGAACGATCTTGACGACCTGCTGCCCCGGCGTGAGGCTCTCGAGGACCTCCTGCCCGACGGCCCTCGAGCGGACATCCTCGACGAACTCCTTCACGACGCGGAAGTTCACGTCGGCCTCAAGCAGGGCCAACCGGATCTCCTTCAGGGAGTCCTTGATGTTCTCCTCGTCGAGCCTGCCGCGGCTCTTGAGCTTCCGGAAAATGCCGTCGAGTTTTTCGGTCAGGTTTTCAAACATATAAGTCTGTCCCGTCTGTCCGGTCTGTCCCGTCATGCCGCGGACCGGCATGTCGAAGCCGACAGCCTACGAAGAAGCCCACAGCCGACAGTCTACAGTCGACAGCAGAAAATAGATGCAGACAACATGAATCTGTTGGCTGTTGGCTGTTGGCTGTCAGCTGCCTGCTGGCATAATGAGGCACTGCAGCCCCTTGACCTTCGCCTGCAGCCCGTCGACCACCGTTTGGGCCTGCTCCCTCGTCTCGAACCCCTTGAGCTTGACCCGGTACCATCGGCCGCGGTCGCTGATCTCGGCCGAGTCGATGTACGGGGCATACCCCATGGTGTTGAGGCGGTCGCGCAGCTCCTCGGCTTTCTTCCTCTCCTGCAGGGATGCCACCTGGATGACGAACTTGCCCGCCGCAGCCGTCGCCGGCTCCCTGGCGGGGGCGGCCGCCTTTTCCTCCCTCCTGACCCCGTGCTCGCCCGCGCCGGGCGCCTTGCCCTTCGTGAGCGTGTCGAAAAAGGTGAGCTTGAAATCGTCCTTGTCGGCGGCCCCGGCCTTTTTCCCTTCCTCGGGGGGCCCTTTTGCCGCCTCGCCGCCTTCCCCGGGGGCCGACCGAGCGATCTTCTGCCGCAGGATCTCGGGGATGCCCTTGGCGACCTGGTCGGGGTCGCCCTCCATGCTGACGCCGACGACGACCCCCGTCACGAAGGCCAGGAAGAGCAGGAACGAGATGCCGATGACGAAGAGCACCAGCCCCAGCTTTCCCAGGCGGAATTCGAACTCCTTCACCCGTTGCGGCCGCATGCCGTGACGCCTCCGGGGTTCACATCTTCTCCGGAGCGCTGACGCCCAGGACGCCCAGGGCGTTGCGCAGGACCTGCCCGATCGAATGCACGAGGAAAAGCCTCGCGCGGCTCAGTTCCTCGTCTTCCGTGATGACCCGGTTCTTGTTGTAGTAGCTGTGAAAGATCCCTGCCAGCTCGTTGAGGAAAAACGTCACCCGGTGCGGCTCGAGGGCCTTGGCGGCCCCCTCGATGACCTCGGGGTAACGGCTGATCGACTTGATGAGCTGCATCTCCTCGGGGAGCTGGAGCCGGTGCAGCGCCGCGCTTCGCCCGGCCGGGACGTCCACCCCGCGCTCGGCGGCCGTCCGGACGATGCTCGAGATGCGGGCGTGGGCATACTGGACGTAGTACACCGGGTTCTCGTTGGACTGCCGCTTGGCCAGTTCCAGGTCGAAATCGAGCTGGCTGTCGGATCGGCGCATCAGGAAGTTGTAGCGGGCGGCGTCCTTGCCGACCTCGTCGATCACCTGCCGGAGCGTCACGTACTCGCCCGCCCGGGTGGACATCGCCACGGGCTTGCCGTCGCGCAGAAGGCTCACCAGCTGCACGAGGATGATCCGGAGGGCGTCCTTGTCGCCGCCCAGGGCCTCGATGCTGGCCTTGAGCCTCGGGATGTAGCCGTGATGATCGGCGCCCCAGACATCGATGACCGTGTCGAACCCGCGGTCGAACTTGTTCTTGTGATAGGCGATGTCCGCCGCGAAATAGGTGGGTGTCCCCGTGTCGCGGATGACGACCCGGTCCTTTTCGTCGCCGAAGGCCGTCGAGCGGAACCACAGCGTGTCACCCTCCCGGTAGACGTGGCCCTTCTGCCGAAGATGCTCCAGGAGCCGCATGACGCCGTCGTTCTCGTACAGCGCGCCCTCGCTGAAGTAGCAGTCGAACAGGACACCGAAGGCCGCCAGGTCGTCCTTGATGCCCTGCATGATGGAGCCGGCGGCGTAGGCCGTGAAGAACGGCAGGACCTCGTCCTCGGGCTTTCCCGCGTGGCTGTCGCCGTCACGGGCGAGGATCTCGCGCGCGAGCTCCGCGATGTAGTCGCCCTGGTAGTGATCCGGCGGGAAGTCGATCGCCTCGCCCAGCGCCTCCCGGTAACGCAGGTACACCGAGCGGCCGAGGGTCCGCATCTGGTTGCCCACGTCGTTGATGTAGTATTCCTTGACGACGTCGTGTCCGGTCGCCTTGAGGATGTTCGCGATGACGTCGCCCGTCACGGCCCCCCGCGCATGACCGATGTGCAGGGGCCCCGTGGGGTTTGCGCTGACGAACTCGACCTGGACCTTCCTGCCCGCGCCGAACCCGAGCGTGCCGAAGCGCTCCTTGAGGCGCTCGATGTCCAGCAGCCGCCCGCGCCAGCAATCTTCCCGGACGAAGAAGTTGATGAAGCCGGGGCCCGCGATCTCCACCCTGCTCAGCAGCCCCCCGTCGTCTTTCAGTTTCGAGACGATCGCTTGGGCGATCGCGCGGGGGTTCTTCCGGGCCTGGGAGGCGATCACCATGGCCACGTTCGAGGCGTAGTCCCCATGCGCCTCGTCCCGCGTCACTTCCAACTCGATGAAGGGGAGGCTCTGCACCTCGAAGAGCTTCTCGGAGCGGCACTGCGCCGTCGCTTCTTCCAGCAGTTTGACGATGCGTTCTTTCATGCCTGATCGAGACCCTCGCTGACTATAATAAAAAAAGGCCCGGCGGCCAATTCTTTTATCACCGTTTCCCCCCGCGGGGGGAGTTGTTTTCCCCTGTCGGAAACCGCGGCCACACTAGCCGCTCAAGGGCATAATGTCAAGCGATTTTCGAGGGAAGGGCCGGCTCCTGCGCGACCGTGCCGGAACCCCTGCAGGCGACTCGCAGGAACGAGGAGGCGGGAACCCGCAACGGCATGAAGTGAGGAAATGAGGAAGAGCAGAAGAGCGGCCTGGGCAGAGGACTGCTCATTCCCCTTTTTCCGCTCTTCCGAACTTCCGCTCTTCCGCTCTTCGCGAACGAAGCGCCTGCAAACTTCCATCATCCGGATCTCGGGATGCGCGACGGTCAACGGCTCATCGGTACCCCTCCGCGATCACCGGCCCGTACCCCAGCCCCACGTCAACGGTCACGCTCGTGCGGTGATCGTCGTTGCGGCCCGTGATCGTCGTGTCGTAACGCACAAGCACCCAGGGGCTCGAAGCCATGTCGAATCCCGCCGGCCCGCTGATCTGCAGGGGGCCGGCAGCCGGGGGCACGGGCTGCGTGATGCTCACGCGGCCCCGGGGCTCGAGCCCGGCCGCCAGTTCCGCCAGGGGGCGGTCCGCCTTCACCGAGGCGCCGGGGCTTGCGGGGTCGAAATGGAGCATCAGCCAGTGTGCGCCCGCCTCGGCCGCGCACATCGCCTTCTTTTCGCCGATGAGCCGCGTGCTGATCCGCAGGTCCTGGGTCGAGAGATTCACGGCGATGATCCCCACGGCCAGGAGGATGAGGTTCGCCATGATCGCGGTGATGAGGGCAAAGCCGCCTTCCTTATCGATTTTCATGGTGTCCCCTCCCCCTGTCAGAACCGGACCCCGTGATTGCGCGCCGCCACGCTGGTCGAAAAGGCGATCCGCCGCGGCTCGCCCGTGCGCGGGTCGGCATCGGCCGACTCCACGACCAGGGCGATCTCGATGCGCCGGATCCGCGGGATCTCGGCGGGCAGGTTCACGATCTCCGCGCCCGAGCCGTCGTAGTAGCGAAACAGGGGCACCGCGCCGTTGACCACCCGCAGGGTCCGCACGGCCGCGTTCGAGGGGATGGGCCCCAGGAAAGGCTGCGCCCCGGACGACGTCCGTCTCCCCGCCTCACATCGGATCGTCTCGCGGGTAACCCTCGCCGAGCGCTCATCGTAGGCATAACGGATGATCTCGTTGGGCGAGCTTCCGCAGAGCCCGTCCGCGTCCAGGTCCATCTCGATCGCGAGCGACGAGGCCGCGGCCTCCTGGATGCCCCGCCGGCCCTGGTCCGCCGCCGTCTCGCAGCTGCCCGGGTTGACCCAGAGACCCGTCGCGTAGAGGGGATTGTAGGAGACCATCCGGATCTCGGCGGCCATGATCTCCAGCGCGATCCGGGCATCCTGGCCCGTGGTGACCCTGCGCTCGATCCCCGCGGCGGAGCGCTGTCCCGCCACCACGGCGGACAGGACCGCCGCCAGGATGACGAGCCCCACGGTCACGGCCATGAGCAGCTCGACAACCGTAAACCCGCCGGGGTCTCTTCTCCGGCCTGTTTTCATCCTATCCCCTCCCCGTTCTCTTTCCTTCTTTCCTTCTTTCCCTCTTCCCCTCTTCCCCTATCGGATTCGCGTGTCCCGCCACTGCAGGAGGTGTGTCCGGCTTTCGGGCCACTTCAGCGCGGGGGCCCCCTTCCACGGCGCCGCCGAGACGCCGGCGCCGCCGCTGACCCACCCGAACATGCCGCCCTTTCCTGCCTCGACCCCCTCGGAGATGAGCGGGTCGGAGGCGATCCCCCTGCCCAGCGCCGCACTCCGCTCACCCCCCGCGAAGGTCCCGGCCCCGTCGAGGTAAGAGATGCCGTACAGGCGCGCCTGTCCCGTCTGCTCGCAGGGATCGCCCACCCCGCTTTCCGGCGTATAGGTCGTGAAGTAGGTCACCCCGGCGAACACGGTCGGGGCCGCGAGGAGCTTCTCCCCCCTGCCGCCGAAGAGGATGTACCAGCCATCCCTGATGTCCGGCGCAGTGAATCTCTGCGTGGCGCCGCTGATGTTCTGCAGGTCGGCCCGAGTCCGCGGCTCGGATGCCCCGCGGTCCCGCACGCCGAAGAACCCGTCCCTGGAATCCCCCGCGGCAAGGGGCGCGAGCCGATCGCCCGTTCCCCAGTAGACCCAGAGATCCCCGGCGGCATCCCTCGCCACGGCAGGGGCAAAGTAGACCGGGCCGGTCAGGCCGTCGCTCCGGAAGAACAGGGACCCCCTCCAGTCTGCCGTGGTGCAGGCGTCCCCGTCGGAGGCCCGGCAGAACGTGAAGCGCCAGATGTTGCCCCCCAGGTCCCCGATGTAGGCCCTGTCGGCAAACCCGTCCATGTCCGAATCGATCACGGCCGCCGTCGCCGGCAGGGGTTCCGTCATGAGGCCGCCTCCCGGGGATTGCCGGGTGAAGCTCCAGAGGATGTTTCCCGTGACGAGGTCGACGGCGAAGAAGCCCTTCCCCCGCGCCTCGCAGTCGGCCGCCCCGGTACACGGCGAGAGTCGGTGCCCGCCGCCGATGAAGCCGACCCACTTCTCGAGGGGCCCGACCCGGACCCTGCGGATCACCATGCGGCTCCAGGGATCGCCCAGGTAAGGGGCCTGGGAGGCGGTGGGACGGATCCGCCACGCATCCCGGGGATGGAGCGTGTCGGTTATGTCCAGGGCGTGGTAGCCGCAGTAGTGCGGATACCCGCCGGACGGGAGGTAGCTGCCGCTGAAGCCCGAATCGCAGGACGCCGAGGCGCTCCAGAGAGTCCTGTCGCCCCCTCTGCCCAGCCCGACGACCAGCATCGTTTTCCAGTCGCCCGGGGATTTCACCTTCCCGTCGCCCGCCCCCGTCCAGACGTCCGCCACGGTGATCGGGCCGTCGACGTAGAAGCGGTGCGCCAGGGCCGTCGGGTGCTCCCGGTGGGCGAGGTCCTTGAGCCTCGGCAGGAGATTCGGGGGGATGAAGCTCCAGGCCTCGGAGAGGTCCGACGTACGGAAGGCATGCAGCTGGCCGTCGTTGGCGCCGGCCACGATCACCCGCCTGCCGTTTGTCGATGTGCGCCGGTTGGCGCTGCGGTAGGATTCGAAGGCCCTTCCCCGGTCCCTGGGGTCGCTGAAATACGTCGGGGGCGTGCCGACCGTCACGGGGTTGGAATGAAAGATGTCGCCCAGCTTCCAGACAAGGCCCCGGACATCCTTCTCCGGGTTGAACGCCGGCTCGCCGCGGATGTAGCCGACCACGGCATCGCGCTGCTGCGCATCACCCACCCCGAGATCCGCCGGCGAGAGATTCTCCGCGGCAAAGGGGACCAGGGCGCCGCCCCTGATCGTCAGGATGTTCCGGTCGGCCGCCGCCGTGGCCTGGAGGACCGTTCCGGCGTCGGCCAGGACGCCGCCGACGGACTCGTCCGACAGGATCGCGTATTTCCTCAGCGAGCCCCGCCAGAAGGGGTCGGTCGGCACGGGCTGGAAGGAGGCCGCAAACAGGTGGTTTTCCTCCGCCACGCGCGCCGTGGCCACCGAGGGGGCGGCGAAGGCATAGACGGAGTCGCGGATCGCGGTCACGGCCGTCCGCAGGGCCGCCTCGAGCTCCGTCGCGTTCGTGGAGAGGAAGGCGTAGCCCTCGAGATCCAGCGCCCCGGGGTCGTTGGACGTCGCGAAGCACCGGTCGCTCGCGCCGCTGCAGGAACCCGCCGTCGGCGACGGGGCGCAGGGGTCGGCCGTGATCGCGCCGATGTCCAGGCTCGACGGGCTGCCCCTCCGGACGGCGAAGGGGTTCTCCGTCCCCCCGTGGTAGGCCATCCAGTTGAGCGTGTTCCTCAGGTGATCCGGCATGTCGCCGCCCATGCCGATCACGAAGACCCGGGTGCCCGCGTCGCGCAGGGCCTTGACCCTCGCCACGGCCGCACGCCGGCGCTTGTACTGGTCCGGCTGGTTTTCGGAGCCGTCGCCGCCGCAGTACAGCGTGTCCTGCCCGTCGGTGACGAGGATGACGAACTTGGGCCGGCAGTTCCGATAGGCATCGGCCCTCCTGTGGTCGTCCAGGTAGGGCCTCACGGCCTCCAGGCAGGCCGCCAGGCCCGTGCCGCCCATGACGCGCCGCCGCTCCATCGCTCTGTCGGTCCAGAACAGGATGGTGTCTTCGCCCGCGTAGGCCGACTCGATGCCCGCACAGGCGGCGCCCCCGCACCAGATCGAGGCGTAGGGCTGCCCGATGTCCCGGTGGCGGCGGTTGGCGGTGCTGAACCGCCAGAAACCGAGGCGGACGTTGAGAGCGGCCTCGTCGCGGCCGTCGATCACCCCGTCGCGGTTGTTGTCGAGGATGCCGTAGATGGCCCGCTTCGCGATGAGGTAGCGGGCGCAGTCCGTCGTAAAGCCGGGCCGTGGGGAGTCGTGGAAGGTTTCGCCGGAGCACGAAGCGTTGCCGAAGCGCCTCAGGGGCTCGTGGGAGCCGTCAGACTCGCCCTTCGGGTTCCAGCGCATGCTGCCCGAGAGGTCGAGGACGATCATGGCGTCGGGCGAAACGGCGGAGAAGAGCGCCTCGTCGCCGGCATCCCCTGCGGCGGCGGGGCCGGCGGAAGCCAGGATGCCCAGGACGGCGGCAAGCACGGTGCGGACGAAGCGGTTCACGGCGGAAACCTCCATCGATGCCCGAGCATCGAGCGCAGAGGTCCCCCGGAATGAACTCTGGACGCACATCCCGGCCTGCCGGTTGTCGGCTCGTTCCCGCCGTCCGTGCAATCCGAAGGGAAGGTTGTGTGAAGGAGGGAGGGTTACGGGGGCGGGGCCCCGTCGGGGGTCCCGCCCGAAATCGGGTGGAATCTATCGCATCAGGCGGCGGGGGTCAAGCGGTTTTTCCGGGGCCGCCTGCCCGCCCTGCCTTACTGGAACCGCCGGTCGCGCCAGTGGATGAGGTTGGTCCGGTTGGCGATCGACGGCGGGTTGACGTTGGCGCGCATCGTGGTCGCCCCCGTGCCGGCTCCGCCGCTCACGGTCACGTAGAGGTCCGGCGTCTTGCTGTAGGGGTTCATGGAGAGAACCGGCGCCGTGGGGATCCCCACACCGAGGGTCATGCTCCGCGCGTTGCCCGTCAGGGACCCGGCACCCTCGATGAACGAGACGGCGTAGAGCTTCGCCGTGCCGGCCTGGTTGCAGGGGTCGTCGCCGCTGCCGGGGGGCATGTAGGTCGTGAAGTAGACGATCCCGGCGAAGACGGAGGCCTCGGCGAGGCACTTCTCTCCTGCACCGGCCAGGTTGATGTACCAGCCCCGCTTCGTGGCGTTGTCCGTGTAGGTCGTCGAGGTGATGTTCTCCAGGTTGCCCAGCTGGTACGTCCCCGTTTTCGTGGCGTCCTTCACGGCGTAGAAGCGGTCGGTGATGCTGCCGACGACGATCGGTTCGGCCTTGTCGCCCGTGCCCCAGTAGACCCAGAGGTTCCCGTTGGCGTCCTTGGCCACGGCGGGGGCGTCGTAGACGGCGCCGATCCCGTCCTCGCGGGAAAAGAGCAGCGAGCCGCCCCAGTCGCCCGTCGAGCAGGACGCGCCGTCGGCGGCCGAGCAGAACTTCATCCGCCAGATGTTGCCCCCCAAATCCCCGATGTAGGCCAGGTCGACGAACCCGTCGTTGTCCGAGTCCACGACGGCCGCCGTCCCCGGCAGGGCGTAGTTCATCGCGCTGTTGTCGGCCTTCGTGTAGCTCCACAGCACCGACCCGTCGCTGAGGCTCACGACGAAGAACCCCTTGCCCCGGATGTCGCAGCCGCCCCCCGTGCAGCTCGAGAGGTTGTTGCCGCCGCCGATGAAGCCGACCCACTTCTCGTTGCCGCCCACCTTCACGCGGTGCACCATCATCTTGCTCCAGGGGTCCCCGAGGTAGGGGGCCTGGGCCGCAGACGGGGCGATCCGCCAGCGGTAGGCGGGGCTGGTCGTGTTCGTGATGTCCAGGGCGTGATAGCCGCAGTAGTAAGGGTACGCGGCCGAGTAGACGTTCTGGAAGCCCGAGTCGCAGGAGGACGACGAGCTCCAGAGGGTGCTCGTCCCGCCGCGGCCCTCGCCGAAGATCATCAGCGTCTTCCAGTCGGCGGCCGACTTCGTCGTGCCGTCTCCCGTCCCCAGCCACGCGTCGGCCACCGAGATGGGCCCGTCGACGAAGTACTGGTGCGTCAGCCCCGTGGGGTGGGACTTGTGGGCGATGTCCTTGAGCTTGCTGAGGACGTTGGGGGGGATGAAGCTCCAGACCTCGGCCCCCGTGTCCGTCCGGAAGGCGTGAAGCTGGCCGTCGTTGGCCCCGGCCACGACGATGCGCTTGCCGTTGGCCGTCGAGCGGACGTTGGCCGTCCGGAAGGAGGCGAAGGCCCCCGCCGAGTCGCGGGCGTCCTTGAAATAGGTTGCCGGCGTCCCCACCGTCACGGGGTTGGAGCGGAAGGTATCGCCCAGCTTCCAGTTGTCCTTGTTGTAGGTTGCCTCGCCCCGGATGAACCCCACCACCTCGTTGCGCCGCGTCGTCGTCGAGACCCCCAGGTCGGCCATCGTCATGTTGGCCGTGGTGAAGGGGGTCAGCGACCCCGACTTGTAGGTGTAGATCGTCCGCGCGGCGGCGTCCGTGCCCTGCAGCACCTGGCCCGCATCCCAGAGGGCCGCCCCGATCGTCCCGTCGGTGTTGATCTGGTACTTCGTCACGTGACCGAGCCAGAAGGGATCCCCGTTGATGGGCTGGAAGGCCGCCTCGTAGATGAAGTTCTCGTCGATGAGCCGCGACGAGGCCACCGAGGCCTGCGAGAAGGAGTACGTCGCCTCGCGGATCACGCTGATGGCCTGCCGGAAGGCCGCCTCGAGCTCCGTGGCGTTGTTGGCCAGGAAGGCGTAGCCCGAGATCGGCAGCGTTCCCGGATCGTTTGCGGTCGCGTAGCACTCGTCCGTCGTCCCGCAACCGGGACCCGTCGTGGAGGAGCCCCCGCAGGTCGTCACCGCCGCGGGGTCGAAGGCCGTTTCGTCGCCCGTGTTTTCGACCAGGGGGTTGTCCGTCCCGCCGTAGTAGGCCATCCAGTTCAGGGTGTTCTTCAGGTGGTCGGGCATGTTGCTGCCCATGCCGATCACGAAGACCTTGTAGCCGGCGTCGGCCAGGGCCTTGGCCGCGAGCACCGACTCGCGGCGGCGCTTGTACTGGTCCGTCTGGGTCTCGTAGCCCGTGCCCCCGCAGTACATCGTGTCGGCCCCGTCGGAGACGAGGATGACGAACTTCTGCCGGCAGCTCTTGTAGGCGTCCGCCGCCTTGTGGGCGTCGAGGTAGCCCTTCACGCTCGCCAGGCCCGTCACCAGCGGCGTGGCCCCCACGACGTTGGAGTAGGTCATCCAGTAGTTGATGCTGGAGGTGTCCCCCGAGGTCTGGTTCACGGTGCAGGAGGTCGAGTTGCCGCAGTAGATCAGCGAGTACTTCGTCCCGATGTCGCGCAGCTTCGTGTACGTGCTGCCCTGGAACTTCCCGAGGCCGATGCGGATGTTGAGGCTGGCCTCGTCCTGGCTGCCGATGACGCCCGTGTGGTTGTCGTCGAGGATGTTGAAGAGGGTCTTGCGGGCGATCTCGAAGCGCGAGCAGTAGGTCGTGTAGCCCGGCACGCTCTGGTCGTTGTAGAAGGGCCCCTCGCAGGCGGGGTTGCTGTATTCCTTGATCGGGGAATTATAGGCGTTGTGGTCCCCCGGGGGGTTCCACTTCATGCTGCCCGAGAGGTCGAGAACGATCATGGCGTCGGGGGCGATGGAGGTGAACAGGCCGGTCTCGTCGGCCCGGCCCGTCGTGACCGGCCCGAGGGACATTGCGACCGCGGCGCACAACGCGAGGAGAAGGACCGTTTTCTGTTTCATGGCTGCTGACCCCTTTGCTCTCTGTGAACGTTTCCTGCTTTGCCGCAGGTCCGATCTTTTGCGTTCCCTCCGCCGGCCCGCGGCCGGTTTTCGTCGTCCCCTAGTGCACCCGCAGGTCCCGCCAGTGGATGAGGTTGGTCCGGTTCGGAAGAGACGGCGGATTGACAGGCGCCCGGGCCGTCGTGGCCCCGACGCCCGACCCTCCGCTCACGGTCACGTACAGGTCCGGGGTGGGGCTGTAGGGGTTCATCGAAAGCGTGGGAGCCGTGGGGATCCCCACGCCCAGCGTGATGCTCCGGGCGTTGCCCGTCAGGGACCCCGCCCCCGAGACGTAGGAAACGCCGTAGAGCTTCGCGATCCCCGCTGCGTTGCACGGGTCGCCGCCGCCTCCGGCCGGGCTGTAGGTCGTGAAGTAGACCTGGCCGCCGAACACGACGGGCTCGGCGAGGACCTTCTCCCCCTGCCCGGCCAGATTCATGTACCAGCCGCGCTTGGATGTGTTGTCCGTGTAGGTGCTGCCCGTGATGTTCTCCAGGTCGCTGAGCCGATAGGTTCCCGTCAGCGTGGCGTCCTTCACGGCAAAGAACCGGTCCGTCCCGCCGCCCATGACGATGGGCTCGGCCTTGTCGCCCGTGCCCCAGTAGACCCAGATGTTCCCGCTTGCGTCCTTGGCCACGGCAGGGACGTCATAGACGGGCCCGATCCCGCCCTCGCGTGCGAAGAGCAGCGACACACTCCAGTTGCCCGTCGCACAGGAGGACCCGTCGGCAGCCGCGCAAAACCTCATCCGCCAGATGTTGCCGCCCAGGTCCCCGATATAGGCCAGGTCCACGAACCCATCGTTGTCCGAATCCACGATCGCGGCGGCTCCCGGCAGGGCGTAGTTCATCGAGCTGTTGTCGGCATTCGTGTGACCCCACAGGACGGAGCCGTCGGTGAGGCTCACGACGAAGAACCCCTTGCCCCGCAGGTCGCAGCCGCCGCCCGCGCAGCTCGACATGTTGTTGCCGCCGCCGATGAAGCCGACCCACTTCTCGGATCCGCTGATCTTCACGCGGTGCACCATCATCTTGCTCCACGGGTCCCCGAAGTAGGGGGCCTGGGCGGCCGAGGGGCTGATCCGCCAGCGGTAGGCGGGGGTGTAAGTATTCGTGATGTCCAGGGCATAATAACCGCAGTAATGCGGGAACGTAACCGAGTAGACATTCCGGAAGTTTGCGTCGCAGGAGGCCGACGAGCTCCAGAGGGTGCTCGTCCCGCCGCGGCCCTCGCCGAAAATCAGCAAGGTCTTCCAGTCCGAAGCCGATTTCGCGCTGCCGTCTCCCGTCCCCACCCACGCGTCGGCCACCGAGATGGGCCCGTCGACGAAGTACTGGTGCGTCAGGCCCGTCGGGTGCGAGTTGTGGGCGATGTCCTTGAGCTTTGCCAGCAGGTTGGGCGGGATGAAGCTCCAGACTTCCAAGCCGCCGCTGCCCGAAGGCGGAGAGGTATTGTCCGTCCGGAAGGCGTGGATCTGGCCGTCGTTGCTGCCCGCCACGATGATCCGCTTCCCGTTGGCCGTCGTGCGGACATTCGCGGCCCTGAAGGCGGCGAAGGCGCCGGCCCCGTCGAGGTTATCCTTGAAATAAGCCGCGGGGGTCCCCACCGTTACGGGATTGGAGCGGAAGGTGTCGCCCAGCTTCCAGTTGTCCCGGTTGTAGCAGAGTGCCGGCGCGCTCGCACATTCGCCCCGGATGAACCCCACGACCTCGTTGCGGCGCGCGGTGGTCGACACGCCCAGGTCAGCCGCCGTGATGTTGGCCGTCGTGAACGAAATCAGCGCCCCGGCCTTGTACGTGTAGATGTTTCTCGCAGAGGCGGCAGTCCCCTGCAGGACCTGGCCGGCGTCCCAGAGGGCCGCCCCGATCGTCCCGTCGGTGTTGATCTGGTACTTCGTCACGTGACCGAGCCAGAAGGGATCCCCGTTGATGGGCTGGAAGGCCGCCTCGTAGATGAAGTTCTCGTCGATGAGCCGCGACGAGGCCACCGAGGCCTGCGAGAAGGAGTACGTCGCCTCGCGGATCACGCTGATGGCCTGCCGGAAGGCCGCCTCGAGCTCCGTGGCGTTGTTGGCCAGGAAGGCGTAGCCCGACAGCTCCAGCGTCCCCGGGTCGTTCGACGTGGCGAAACAGTCGTCGTGCCAGCCGTCGCAATTGCCCGTCGTCGACGAGCTGCCGCAGCTCGTCACGGCGCCGGGGTCGAAGGCCGCCTCGTCGCCCTCGTTGGCCACGAGCGGGTTGTCCGTGCCGCCGTAGTAGGCCATCCAGTTGAGGGTGCGTTTGAGCTGATCGGGCATGTTGCTGCCCATGCCGATGACGAAGACCTTGTAGCCCGCCTGGGCAAGGGCCCGGGTCGCCAGCACCGCTTCCCGCCGGCGCTTGTACTGGTCGGCCTGGGTGTCGTAGCCCGTGCCGCTGCAGCACATCGTGTCGGCCCCGTCGGAGACGAGGATGACGAACTTCTGCCGGCAGCTCCGGTAATTGTCCGATGCTTTGTGGTCGTCGAGGTAAGTTTTGACGTTCGCCAGGGCCGTCACGAGCGGGGTGGCCCCCACGACATTGTAGGAACTCATCCACCAGTTGATGCTGGAGGTGTCCCCCGAGGCCTGATCCACGGTGCAGGACTGGTTGCTGCCGCAGTAGATCAGCGAGTACTTCGTCCCGATGTCGCGCAGCTTCGTGTAGGCGCTTCCCTGGAACTTCCCGAGGCCGATGCGGATGTTGAGGCTCGTCTCGTCCTGACCGTCGATCGCGCCGTTGTGGTTGTCGTCGAGGATGTTGAACAGGGTCTTGCGTGCGATCTCGAAGCGCGCGCAGTAGGTCGTGTAGCCGGGCACGCTCTGGTCGTCGTAGAAGGGCCCCTCGCAGGCGGGGTTGCTGTAGGGTTTGGTGGGGTAGTTCCACCAGTCGTGATCGCCCGGGGGGTTCCACTTCATGCTGCCCGAGAGGTCCACCACGATCATGGCGTCGGGGGCGATGGAGGTGAACAAACCTTCCTCGCCCGTCACCAGCGCCGCGGAGGTTTCCGCGGGCGCCAGGGGCAGGAGCAGCAACAGCACGAGAAGCCGCAGCCGCGCGTTTTTAAAGAGAGAGTGCATCGTTCTTCTTCCACCCATTCGATCTGCCCCTGCCCTGATGCATCCCCCGTCCCCGCCGTCCCGTTCGGCTGCGGGAACACGCCTGCCGCCGGGGTTACTGCAGCCGCCGGTCGCGCCAGTAGAGAATGTTGGTCCGGTTGTTCGCCCCGCCCGGGGAGACCGGCGCCTTCATTGTCGTCGAGCCCGTGCCCGACCCGCCGCTCACGGTCACGTAAAGGTCCGGGGTGGGACTGTAGGGGTTGAGCGAGAGCGTCGGCGCCGTGGGGATCCCCACGCCCAGGGTGATGCTCCGGGCGTTGCCCGTGAGGGACCCCGCCCCCTCGATGTAGGACACCCCGTAGAGTTTCGCCGACCCGGCGGCGTTGCAGGGGTCGGTGACGCCGGCCCCGCCGGGCGTGTAGGTCGTGAAGTAGACCTGGCCGCCGAAGACGACGGCCTCGCCCAGCACCTTCTCGCCCGGGCTCCCCAGATTGATGTACCAGCCGTGCTTCGACGCATTGTCCGTGTAGGTGTTCGAGGTGATGTCGTCGAGGTTTGCCCCCGTCCAGAAGGTCGTCTGGTCGGAATCCTTGACGGCGAAGAATCGCTCCACGGTCGTCCCCACGACGATGGGCTCCGTCTTGTCGCCCGTGCCCCAGTAGACCCAGAGGTTGCCCGTTGCGTCCTTCGCCACCGTCGGCGCGGCGAAGACGGGCCCGACCCCCGAGGTGAGCCCGGAAGGCTGGAACAGGCGGCTTCCCGTCCAGCTTGCCGTGCCGCAGGAATTGCCGTCGGCGGCCTTGCAGAACTTGAACCGCCACATCTGCCCCTTCAGGTCTCCCATGTAGACCGTGTCGACAAAGCCGTCGAGGTCGCTGTCCACGGCAGCCGGAGCGCCGGGCATGGAATAGTTCAGGTACGTGGGGTTGTCCGCCCGCGTGTAGCTCCAGAGGATGCTGCCGTCGGCCAGGTCGACCACGAAGAAGCCCTTGCCGCGTTTGTCGCAGTCCGTCCCCGTGCCGTCGTAGGGATTGCAGACGGCCCAGTTGTGCCCGCCGCCCATGAACCCGACCCACTTCTCGTTGCCGTTCACCTTCACGCGTCCGATGTGCATCTTGCTGTAGGGGTCTCCGAGATAGGGGGCCTGTGCGGCGGTCGGGGTGATGCGCCACCGGTAGGCCGGGTTAAGGGTGTCGGTGATGTCGAAGGCGTAAAAGCCGCAGTAGTGGGGACGCGTCGCGTCGTAGACGAGGCTGAAGTCGCTCAGGCAGTCCGACGACGAGCTCCAGAGGTACGGGTCCGCCCCTCGGCCCAGGCCGAAGACCAGCAGGGTCTTCCAGTCCGATGCCGACTTCGCCGTTCCGCTGCCCGTCCCCAGCCACACGTCGGCCACCGAGATGGGCCCGTCCACGTAGTAGACGTGGGGCATGCCGGCGGGGTGCGAGGCGTGCGCGATCTGCCGCAGCTTGGGCACGAGGTTGGGCGGAATGAAGCTCCAGGCCTCGGAGCCGTCGGAGGTCTTGAAGGCGTGGAGCTGGCCGTCGTTGGCACCGCCCAGGACGATCCGCTTCCCGTTGGACGACTTCCGTTCGTGGTTGGAGCGGTGCGTGGCGAAGGCGCCAGCCGTGTCGTGGGTGTCCTTGTAGTAGTACGACGGCGTCCCGACGGTCACGGGGTTGGCCCGGAAGATGTCGCCCAGCTTCCAGTTGTCCTTGTTGTAGGCCGACTCGCCGCGGATGTACCCGACGACCTCGTTGCGGCGCGTGTCGTTCTCGACGCCGAGGTCCGTGTAGGTGATGTTGGCCGTCGTGAAGTCTACGAGCGAGCCTCCCTTGAACGTCTTGATGACGCGCGTCGCCGGGTCCCGCGCCTGGAGGAGCTGGCCGGCGTCCCAGACGGTGCCCCCGATGCTGCCGTCATTGAGGATCTGGTACTTGCGAAGGTGCCCGAGCCACATGGGGTCGTTGTTGACGGGCTGGAAGGACACCTCGTAGAGGAAGTTCTCGTCCGTCAGGCGCGACGAGGCAACCGACGACTGCGAGAAGGCGTAATTGGCCTCGCGGATGTAGTTGATCGCCTCGCGCAGGCCCGCCTCGAGCTCCGTGGCGTTGCCGGCCAGGAAGGCATAGCCGTTCAGCGGCGTGTTCCCGGGGTCGTTGGACACGGCGAAGCACTCCGTGCTCGAGTCGTCGCAGGTCCCTGTCGTGGCCGACACGGCGCAGGGGTTCGCCTCGAAGGCCGAGACGTCAAGGGCCGCCTTGTCGCCCGTGTTGGGCACCAGCGGGTTGTCCGTGCCGCCGTAGTAGGCCATCCAGTTCAGGGTGTTTTTCTCGATTGCGGGCATGTTGGCGCCGAAACCGATGACGAAGAGTTTGTAGCCCGCGTCGGCGAGGGCCTTCGCCCGGGCCACGGAGGCACGCCTGCGCATGTACTGCGTGCGGTCCGTGTCGTTGACGGCGGCGCCGCAGTACATCGTGTCGGCCCCGTCGGACAGCAGGATCGCGAAGCGCTGGCGGCAGTTCCTGTACGTGTCGGCGTCCTTCTTCGTGTCGAGGGTCGTCTTCACGCTCTCCAGGGCCAGCGCAAGCGGCGTGGCGCCAACCACCGTGGAGGTCGTCATCTGGGCCGCGATGCACTTGATGTCACCGGGGTTGTAGGTCGTCTCGTTCGTGCAGGCCGTCATCGAACTGTATGGGGCGCCGCAGAAAGTGTTCCGATAGGAGTTGCCGATGGGCTTCCACTCCTGGTAATACCCCCCCTGGAACTTGCCGAAGCCGAACCGGATGTTCAGGCTCGGGTCGTCGTCGGTGAAGATCTTGCCGTCCTTGTTGTCGTCGAGTAGCTTGAAAAGGACGGACCGAGCGATCAGGAAGCGGGCGCAGTTGGTGCTGTAGCCGGGCATCTCCGTGCTCGTGTTGTAGAAGGGGCCGGAGCATGTGGGGTTGCTGTAAAGCTTGATGACCGCGTTGCCGCATTGCTGCGTCCAGGGGGGGTAGTAACTCGCCTTGTAGTCGTTGTAGAGCGTCGGGCTAGTCAGGATGGCCGTGCAGCTGTAGTCGGTCTTGTAATAACAGGAGTTGAGGCCGTTGGGGCAGCGGAAGACATCCCCCGGCGGGTTCCATTTCATGCTGCCCGACATGTCCAGGACGATCATGGCCTCGGGAGCCACGCTGGTGAACAGCCCTGTCTCCGAGCAGGCTTCGTCGGTCGTGCAGGTCTGGGCGAAGGCGATTCCCGTCCCGCCGAGAAGGGCAATCAGGATCGCGCAGAGGATGGTGCGTTGCGCCTTCATGGTTGTTGCTCCTAGCGGGACATGGTCCCCATTTCGACGGGGCCGTGGCCGAGGCCCGCCTCGATCGTCATGGTCGTGTTGTAGGCCGCGTTCAGGCCCGTGATCCGCGCGTCGTAGCGAGCCTGGCCCCAGGTCTGGGAGCCGCCGATGGAGAAGCCGGGCAGGGGGATCTGGGCCGGGCCCGTCGTGGGCTCCGTGGGTTGCTCGATCGTGTACTGCGAGTTCGGGTCGCCGCCCCCGCCGACAGGCTGGTTCGTCACGGTCACGGCCGCCAGGTTGGCGGGGTCGAAGTTGACGGTCAGCCAGTGCAGCCCCGCCTCGGCGGCGTTGACGGCCTTCTTGTCGCCCACGGAGCGCATGCTCACCCGGATGTCCCCCGTGGAGAGATTGAGGGCGACGATCCCCACGGCCAGGAGGATCAGGTTGGCCAGCAGCGCGGCGACGAGGGCGAAGCCCCTTGGGTCTCGTGCTCGTTTCATACTCATCCATCCGTCCTTCATCAGAATTGAATCCCGTGGTTTCGGGGGATGACGCTGGTCGAATAGGCCATCCGCCTCGGCTGGCCCGTGCTCGGGTCCACGTCCGCCGACTGAACGAGGAGCGCGATCTCGATGCGACGGATCCGCGGGATGTCGTTGGGCAGGTTGGCGTGGGGGATCTCGGCGCCCGTGCCGTCGTAGTAGCGGAAGACGGGCAGGGCGCCGTTGACGACCTCGACGGTCCGCACTCCGGGCTGCCCGGCGATGGGACCGAGAAACGGCAGCTCGTTGGCCGCGTTGTGCCCGCCGGGACACCGGATGTTCTCCCGCGTCAGCCGGCTGTTGGCCGCATCGTAGGCGTACCGGATGATCTCGCCGTCGGTGTCCCCGCAGGTCCGGCTGGGGTTGGGCGACTCGATGTCCATCTCGACGGTGATCGACGTGGCCGTGGCCTCCTGGATGCCCCGCCAGTTTTGGTTTCCCGCCGTGTTGCAGTTGGCCGGGTCCCGCCAGAGGTTCGGCTCGAAGGTGGAGTTGAAGGAGGCCATGCGGATCTCCGCGGCCATGAGCTCCAGGGCGGCCCTGGCATCCTGGTTCGTCGTCACCTTGCGCTCGATCCCCGTGGAGGAGCGCTGCCCCGACACGACGGCCGTCGTGACGGCGGCAAGCAGGACCATCCCGACGGCGACGGCCATGACAAGCTCGGGGAGCGTGAAGCCCCGTGAATCGTTCAGCCGATTGCTCATTGCCTGAAATACTCCTGTCTCGATACGATGGTGCTCTCGGTGATCCCCCGGGTGTTGCCGGGCCAAGTGACCTGGATCCTCACCGTCCAGGCGTTGGTGGCGCCGGCGAGCGGGGTGACCGTGGTGGCCACGGTGTAGGGCACGTCGCCGGCCTGCTGGGCCGACTGGCTGCTGGCGTTGATCGTCCGGGTGCAGGGGCCGCCGAGAAACAGGTTGCGCCCGGTGGCATCACAGGCCGTCGCGAAGGCGTTGTTCGGGTTCATGATCCACAGCTCACTCCGCTCCAGCTCGCTCTGGAGGATGCCGGCGGCGCGGCCCATGAAATCGGAGCGCCCCGCCGCGCTCCACGACGTGGGCTGCATGGACAGAAGCGCCATGATCCCCACGGCCGTGAGGAACAGCGTGATGAGGACCTCGACGATGGTGATCCCGCGGTTATTGCATGCTGTAGGTGACATGGGCCCTT
>JAGPKU010000124.1 GCA_018053845.1 Syntrophobacterales bacterium | reverse complement strand
GTGGTAGAGGGGCTTGTCCTCGGGCGGGACGTGGAAGGGCCGCCCCCCGAGATCCTCGACGACCCGGTCCGCCCAGGGCAGGATGTCCTCGTCGGCCGTGATGCCGAAGGTGCTGCCGGGGATCTTGGCAATGGCGCTCTCCACGTCTGCGAAGGTCTGCAGCGGGTGGATGCAGGCCACACGGGCCCCCTGCCGGCGGGCCGCGCGGAGAAGATCGAGACCGCCGACGCCGCTGGTGTGCACCACCTTGACCCCCGCCCGGAAGGCCCCCGCCGCGGCAACGGCCCTGCAGACGGTCTCGATGGCGTCATCGCTGGTCGTGATGAAGACGCAGTCGGCCCCCCGGGCGGCCCGGGCGAAATCCGTCGTCGCCGTCCCCCCCGTGTACGCGACGGCGCGCTGCGCCGACTCGAGGCGGCGGCCGGCGACGGCCACGACGTCCCGGCCCGCCTTCCTGAGCAGATGACCCAGGGCCGTCCCGGCCTTGCCGGGCCCGAGAACGGCGATGCGCTCCTGATTCGGTCGTTCGGTCATCTCCTCTCCGAGATCCGCGACCGCCGGTCTTTTTGACCCGGCCTTCGCCTTGCGGTCCGGCGGCGCCGCCCTGCAACAAAAAAGCCCCCCCGGTTGCGCAGGGAAGGCTTTACACACGTCGTCCGCGGCTGAACATGGTCCATTCCCCGTCCCGGTCCTGCAATCGGATCCAAGCGGTGCATCCCTGTTAGCACGGCCGCCGCACCCTGTCAAGCATCGGTTCCGGGGCTGCGGGAACGGGCCGGGCGGCGGCTCTAATTTCCTTGTCATCGGGACGCCGATTTCCTATAGTGGAGGCCATGGAACGGCTTCGCGGCAGGATGTTCGTGCGCCTCATGGTCTTCGATTTCGACGGCACGCTGGCCGACACGGGGGCCGACCTGGCCGACTCCGTCAATCGGACGCTCCGGTCCATGGGCATTCCCGGGCGACCGCAACCCGAGATCCTCCGATTCGTGGGCGACGGCTTGCGCAAGCTCCTCGAGCGGTCCCTCGGAGATCGTCATCGGGACCGCCTCGACGAGGCCCTCGCGCGGTTCAAGGGGATCTACGCCGAGCACCTGCTCGACCGGACGGTCCTCTACCCCGGCGTGACGGACATCCTGCGACGCTTCGCCGACAAGGCCAAGGTGATCATCACGAACAAGAACACGGACTTCACGCTCGCCCTGTGCAGGGGGCTGGGCGTCGAATCGTGTTTCCGGGAGATCATCGGCGGGGATTCGACGGCGTTCATGAAACCGGACCCGCGCGTCCTGCTGCCCCTGCTGGACCGCTACGGGGCGAAACCCGAAGAGACCCTGATCGTCGGTGACGGGGTGAACGACATCCTGCTGGCCCGCAACGCAGGGGTGCGCTGCTGTGCGTTCCTCAATGGGATCGGCGGCCGGGGGGAGCTGCTCGGCCTGAAGCCGGATTTCGCCGTCGAGAGGATCGTCGATCTTGAACGGATCGCCTGTTGAGCCAAGCGCAGAGATGCTGAAGAAGGTTCGAAAGACCCTGGAGACCCACCGGATGCTCCGGCCCGGGGACCACGTGCTGGCCGCGGTGTCCGGGGGGGCCGATTCCGTCGCCCTTCTGGCCGCGCTCCAGCGTCTCGCCCCGGCCTTCGGGGTCACCCTGTCGGCGGCGCACTTCAACCACGGGATGCGGGCGGCGGAGTCCGACCGCGACGAGGACTTCGTGCGCCGCCTGTGCCGTGCGCGCGGGATCCCCCTGCTGACCGGTTCGATCGGAGCGGCCCGACGGACGGCGGGCCTCTCCCCGGAGGACTTCCTGCGGCGGAGGCGATACGCCTTTCTCGAGACGGCGGGCCGGCGGGCGGGAGCCGACCGCATCGCGCTGGGCCACCACCGCGGCGACCAGGCGGAAACGGTCCTCATGCACCTCATCCGGGGTTCCGGCGTAAGCGGCCTTGCGGGCATCCCGCCCGTGCGGGACGGCGGCCGGTTCATCCGACCGCTCATCGACTGCTCGCCCGGGGAGATCGCCCTCTTCCTCGAGGGGGAGGGTCTCAGCTTCGTCACGGACAGTTCCAACGCCGACGAGCGGTTCCTGCGGAACCGGGTCCGAAGGACCCTGCTGCCCGAGCTGCAGGGGCGGTTCAACCCGGCGATTCTCGATGCCCTGTGCAGGCTGGCCGATATCGTCCGGCAGGAGGACGATTACATGAGGGGCAGGGCCCTGCGGGCCCTCGCGTCGTGGCCGGGGGATGCGGACGGGACGATGATTCCCGTGCGCAGGCTCGCGAGGCTCCACCCGGCGCTCAAGCGAAGGGTCGTCCTGGAGGCCCTGCGCCGCCTCGCGGGACCGGACCGTGCCGTCGGCCTGGACCACGTGCAGGCCGTGCTGGATCTGGCCGAGGGCCCGGCCCGATGCGGATCGCTGGATCTGCCCGGAGACGTCCTCGTGCGCAGGAGCGGCGCCACTCTCGAATGCAGGCGCGGCGGGCGCTCGGAGCGCCGCGGGCGGGGCCCGGGGCCGCCGGATGGCACCGGCGGGCCCTTCTGCCTCGAGGTCCCCGTTTCGGGCACCGTCCGTATCGAGAGCCTGGGGCTCGGCATGCGGTTCCGAGTCCTCCGGCGGCCCCCCTCGATGCCGTCGGCCACGGCGCGCAGGGCTTACCTGGATCTCGACCGGATCGACGGGACGCTGGTGGTGCGCAGCCCCAGGGCCGGGGACCGGATCCAGCCCCTGGGCATGCCGGGGACCCGGAAGCTCAGCCGCCTGTTCATCGACGAGAAGGTCCCGAGGGCCGACCGAGGCCGGATCCCCGTGCTGGCGGACGACCGCTCCGTCCTGTGGGTGCCGGGCATCCGCCTCTCCGAGAGGGCCCGGGTCGCCGAAGGGACGCGGCATGTCCTGAAGGCAGAAATCATTTGAAATTTTCAACCTCCTGGGTTAATGATCAAACCCGAGACCCAAGGGCCGCAGCCCCGCAGGCAGGGCGGCGGCCCCGTTCACGGAGGAAAGCGAGGATTGAATCCTTTACAGAAGAATATCGCGCTGTGGCTGATCATCAGCCTCATTTTCGTGCTGCTCTACAACCTCTTCAACCAGCCGAAGAACGCCCAGGACAGCGTCATCTTCAGCGACTTCATCGCCGCCGTCGAAAAGGGGCAGGTCGTCGAGGTCAGCATCCAGGGCGAGAACATCTCGGGCAAGTTCGTCAACGGCAAGAGCTTCAAGACCTACGCCCCCAAGGAAGCCGGGGTGGTCCCCCTGCTCAAGGAGAAAGGCGTGCGGATCGCCGCCAAGCCCGTCGAAGACTCGCCCTGGTACATGACGGTCCTGATCTCGTGGTTCCCGACGATCCTGCTGATCGCCATCTGGATCTTCTTCATGCGGCAGATGCAGTCCGGGGGCGGGAAGGCCATGTCCTTCGGCAAGAGCCGCGCCCGGCTCATGACGGACCGCTCCAAGAAGGTGACCTTCAACGACGTGGCCGGGATCGACGAGGCCAAGGCCGAACTGCAGGAGATCATCGACTTTTTGCGGGACCCGAAGAAGTTCACCCGCCTCGGGGGGCGGATCCCCAAGGGCGTGTTGCTCGTCGGGCCCCCGGGCACCGGCAAGACGCTCCTGGCCCGCGCCATCGCCGGCGAGGCCGACGTGCCGTTCTTCACGATCAGCGGCTCGGACTTCGTCGAGATGTTCGTCGGCGTCGGGGCCTCGCGCGTGCGTGACCTCTTCACGCAGGGCAAGAAGAACGCCCCCTGCATCATCTTCATCGACGAGATCGACGCCGTCGGGCGCCACCGGGGTGCGGGCCTCGGGGGCGGCCACGACGAGCGCGAGCAGACCCTCAACGCGCTGCTCGTCGAGATGGACGGCTTCGAGTCCAACGAGGGGGTCATCCTCGTGTCGGCCACCAACCGTCCCGACGTCCTCGATCCGGCCCTGCTGCGGCCGGGGCGCTTCGACCGCCAGGTCGTCGTGCCGCTGCCCGACGTCAAGGGCAGGGAGAAGATCCTCGAGGTGCACATGCGCAAGACCATCATCGCCGAGGACGTCCAGGGTGCGGTCATCGCGAGGGGAACCCCGGGGTTCTCGGGGGCCGACATCGAGAACCTCGTCAACGAGGCGGCCCTCCACGCGGCACGGCACGGCAAGGACAAGGTCTCCATGATGGACTTCGAGTACGCCAAGGACAAGGTCATGATGGGGGCCGAGCGCAAGAGCATGGTCATCAGCGAAAAGGAGAAGCGGATCACGGCCTACCACGAGGCGGGACACGCCCTGGTGGCCAAGATGCTGCCCGGGACCGACCCGATCCACAAGATCACGATCATCCCCAGAGGCCGCGCGCTGGGCCTCACGCAGCAGCTCCCCATGGACGAGAAACACACCTACCCGAGGCGTTACCTGCTCAACAGCATCGCCATCCTGCTGGGGGGCCGCGCGGCCGAGGAACTCGTCCTGGACGACTTCACCACGGGGGCCGGCAACGACATCGAGAGGGCCACCGACCTGGCGAGGCACATGGTCTGCGACTGGGGCATGAGCCCCATGGGGCCCATGAGCTTCGGCAAGAAGGAGGAGCAGATCTTCCTGGGCCGCGAGCTGGCCATGCACAAGGACTACAGCGAGGAGACCGC
>JAGPKU010000123.1 GCA_018053845.1 Syntrophobacterales bacterium | reverse complement strand
GTACCGGTCGGTCATGGCCTTGTAGGCCTTCGTCACGCCGACCTCGTTCATGCTCTGCGCGATGTCGGGCTTGAAGGCCTCGAAGAGCTGCTTCGAGGTCTTCGACTTGAAGTACTCCGTGGCCGCCGTGTTGCCGCCGTTGAGGATCTTCTGCGCGTCGGTGATCGACATCTCGCGGATGGCCCCCGCGAAGATATCGGCCGCCTTCGGCGCGGCCTTCTCCGCCGCCCGGTTCATGCTGAGGATGAAGGCGTCCACCTCCTTCCGGTAGCCCGCCATCCGCAGGGCGTCGCCCACGCGGCGCACGTTCTCGGGCAGGAGGATCTTCACGGCCTCGTTGCCGAAGTAGCCGTCCGTCTTCGACAGCAGGCCCACGGCGTTCTTTGTCCCCACGGCGAGGGCCTCCTTCAGGCCCGAGGCCACGGTCGCGGAATCCTGCGCCGGGCCCGTCACGGCGGGCAGCGGGACGGCCTTGAGCAGGTCCGTCATGTCGGCCGCCCGGGCGGCCGGCACCGCCGCGAAGAGACACAAAGCGACTGCCAAAGCTCTCTTTTTCATCCTTCTCCCTCCTTGATGCAGCGCTGCGGCCCGAAATCGCCCCGGCCGCGCCGCCGTTCATGGATCCGTCATTGCCGGAATCCCCGCTTTAGGGTATCCTGTCCGTGGTTGCGCAATCCCCTCAAAGGACAAACTACCATGAGCAGCATCGCCGCGAAAAGAAAAAACCTCCAGGAACTGCTCTTTCCGCGCGGGATCCCTTCCCTGTGGTGCCCGCCGCTGACGCACTTCGACGCCGCGCGCCGGATCGACCTGAAGCGGATGGAGGCCCACCTGGCGTGGATGATGCCCCACGTGAAGGGCTACCTCGTCCCCGGCTCGACGGGAGACGGCTGGGACCTCGACGACGCCGAGACGGACACCGTCGTCCGCTTCGCCGTCCACGCGGCGAGGAGCAAAGGGGTTGCACTCCTGCTGGGCGCCCTGCGGAAGAAGACGGTCGACGTGACGGCCGTCATCGACCGGTACCTCGATATTCTGGGCAAGCTGACGGGCAAGACCGATCCTCTGGCGGCCCTGACGGCTGCCGGGGTCAGCGGGTTCACCGTCTGCCCCCCGGCCGGGAAGGACCTCGACCAGGCGACGATCGGCGCGGCCCTGGAGATCGTCCTGGACCGGGGCCTGCCGGTGGCCCTCTACCAGCTGCCCCAGGTCACCGGCAACGAGACGGAGCCGGGCACATTCTCGCGCCTTGTCGCAAAGTACCCGAACCTCATCCTCTTCAAGGACTCGAGCGGCGCCGACCGCATCGCCCTCTCCGGCGTCGATGCGGGCGGCGTGTTCCTCGTGCGCGGCGCCGAAGGCGACTATGCGAAGTGGCTGAAGGCCGGCGGCGGAGCCTATGACGGGTTCCTGCTGAGCACGGCCAACAGCTTCCCCGCCGGGCTCCTGGCCGTCGTCCGCTGGATCCGGGAGGGCCGCCTCGAGGAGGCGGGCAAGATCTCGGCGGCGATCTCCGGTGCCGTGGGCGAGGTCTTCGCCCTCGTCGGGGAGATCCCCTGCGGCAACGCCTTCACCAACGCCAACAAGGCGATCGAGCATTTCATGGCCTTCGGCCCGGAGGCGGCCGGCCGCGAAGGCCCCATGCTGCACGGGGGCATCCGCATCCCGGCCGGCATCATCGAGGCGACGGGCCGGGCGCTGCGGCGCCACGGCCTGATGCCGGGGAAAGGGTACCTGGAGAAGGAAACGAAGTGAGGAAGAGCGGACGACGAGAGAGCCCACCGGATACGGAACCGACCTGAGAGAGGGAGATTTTATGGGCAAGACGAGAATCGGGATGATCGGAGCGCTGCTGACGGCGGCGCTGATGACCCTGTCGTGCGCTTCCATGCGCATGACGGACGAATGGCGGGACAAGGCCTTCCAGGGGCCGGCATACAGGAGCGTCATGATCGTCGCCCTGACGAAGCGGCCGGACCTCCGTCAGCCCGTGGAGGACGAGTTCCGCCGGCAGCTCGCGGCCCGGGGCCTCGAGGCCGCGGCCTGCTACGAGTGCATCCCCGACGTGGACAAGATCACCCGGGAAGAGCTCGCGAAGGTGGGCGCAGGGATGGGGATCGAGGCGTTCCTCATCGTGCGGGTGCTCCGGACGGAGATCCGAATCGAGTCCCACGACTCGTCGGGCGCGCCGGCCTCGTCGTCCGTCGGCAGGGATTCCATGATGGACATGCGCTGGGGAGCCCCCGACCCGCCGCTGACGAAGCGAAGCGAAACGGCCACCCTGGAATCGCGGCTCTTCGATGCGAAGACCGCCGCCCTCGTCTGGCGCGCCGCCGCCGAGTCCGTGAACACGGCGGGGGACGGCAGCGGGATCGCGAAGTTCGTCAGGGCCGTCCTGGACGCCCTCGACGAAGAGAAGCTGATCGCACCGCCCGGGCGGCAGCGGCAGGGATGGAACCGATGAAGCGGAAGATCCCGCTGTCGCGCGTGATCCTGCTCTGCGCGCTGATGCTTGCGGCTTCGGCTCAGGCGGCCGTCGCGGGGCAGAGGTTCGTGGAGTTCACGGTCCCGGCCTGCCAGTGACCGGACACGGCCGAGAGGATCCGTGCGATCCTGATGAAGGTGGACGGGGTCCTCGACGTGTCGGCGGACATGGAAACGCACACCGTGGCCGTCGCCTTCGACGACTCGAGGACCAATGAAGGCGCCCTGGCCGACGCCCTGGCCAGGGGCGATTACCCGCCCGAGGGCCGCCCCCGCCCCCTTGCGTCGATGCCGGCCCGGACCGTGCGGATGCTCGTGGGAAAAACCTCGCAGGGGGCCCTCTTCCGGGAATACCCGGCGTTCTGGAATTCCTACCGGGACTTCACGCCCCGGCGGGACCTCGTGGAAAAGATCGCCGCGGTCCGGGGCGCCTGGGACATCCTCGTCTTCTTCGGGACCTGGTGCCCGGACTCGCTGCGTGAAGTCCCCCGGCTGCTGCGAATCCTCGATGCCGCGTACAACAAGGATCTCCGGCTCGCCCTCTACGGCGTGGACCGGGAAAAGAAGGAAGGCCTCGGGATGTCGGAGAAATTCGGCATCGGGAAGGTCCCCACGGCGATCGTGCTGCGCGACGGCGCGGAACGGGGCCGGATCGTGGAGAGGCCGCGCAGGTCCATGGAAGAGGACCTCCTGGAGATCCTCTTGAAAGAGTAACCCCCGGCCGGCGAGGACAAAGGAAGCGGGAATCATGCGGAATGGACGTCAGGCAGGCCTCGCGGCTCTCCCCGTCCGAAACAGGGCGGCGGCTCTCGTCGCGGCCGTTCTCTGCGCCGCCCTGTGCGCCTGTGCGGGGCCCGGGGCGTTCGACCCGTCGAAGGCCCCCCCGACGGTCGCCCGCGTCGAGCTGGCCCGCTACCAGGGGACCTGGTACGAGATCGCCCGGCTCCCGATGTGGTTCCAGCGAAACTGCCTCCGCTCCCAGGCCACCTACGGGCTCCTCGAGACGGGCGAGGTCTCCGTCCTGAACGAGTGCGACACGGCCGGCGGGGGCAGGCGGTCCGTCACCGGCAGGGCCCGCTCGGTGGATGCCGGAGCGAACGCCAGGCTGGAGGTGCGGTTCGACAACGGGTTTTCGGTCTTCATCCCGCCGCAGCCCCGGGGGAATTACTGGGTCCTCTATCTCGACGAGGACTACCGGACGGTGATCGTCGGGACGCCGGACCGGGAGAACCTCTGGATCATGGCCAGGACGCCGGCCATCGACGAGGCCCGCTACGCCGAGCTGGTGGAGATCGCCCGCAAACTGGGCTTCGACACGACAAAACTGGTGCGCAGGAAGTAAGTGGACATCATCCCCTGCAAGGACACCTACGACCCGGCCCTGCTGAAGCCGGTGCCGCGGGCGCCTCACCGGAAGGAGCTCGGGATCGAGGCCGCCCTGCCCTTCGGCGGCGCCGACCTCTGGACGGCCTACGAGCTGTCGTGGCTCAACCCGAAAGGGAAGCCGCAGGTGGCCATGGCGACCATCGTCGTGCCCGCCGACACGCCGAATCTCGTCGAGTCGAAGTCCTTCAAGCTCTACCTCAACTCGTTCAACCAGACCCCCGTCGCCTCCCCGGAGGCCCTGCAGGAGACCCTTCGCAGGGACCTGGGGATCGCCTGCGGCGCGCCCGTCGGCGTGGAGATCGTTCTGCCCGAAGAGTTCGGCGATGCACGGATCGAGGAGCTCGACGGCGAGAGCATCGATGCAATCGACGTGGAGATCCGGGACTGGCGCCCGAACCCGGAGCGTCTCCGCACGGGGGGGACGCCTGTCGAGGAGACACTCGTCTCGAACCTGCTGAAGACCAACTGCCCCTTGACGGGGCAGCCCGACTGGGCCGGCATCCAGATCCGCTACAGCGGCCCCCGGATCGACCGGGCGGGCCTGCTGCAGTACCTCGTGTCGTTCCGCCGGCACGGCGGCTTCCACGAGCACTGCGTCGAGAAGATCTTCCTCGACATCCTGCGACAATGCAGGCCCGACGGGCTCACCGTCTACGCGCGCTACACGCGCCGCGGCGGCCTCGACATCAACCCCTTCCGGACGAATTGCGGCGACCGGATACCGCGGAATGTGAGAACGGCAAGACAATAGCAGACAAGGTAGCAGGTGACAGGAAAGACAATCGGTAGGG
>JAGPKU010000122.1 GCA_018053845.1 Syntrophobacterales bacterium | reverse complement strand
TTCATGCACTGGGACCGCCCCATCCTCACCGACAGCGGCGGGTTCCAGATCTTCAGCCTCGGCCCCCTGCGGAGGATCACCGAGGAGGGCGTGCATTTCCAGTCCCACATCGACGGCTCGCGGCATTTCCTGAGCCCCGAGAGGGCGATCGAAATCCAGGAGGCCCTGGGGTCGGACATCATGATGTGCCTCGACGACTGCACGCCCTACCCCGCCGACCGGGCCTACGCGGCGAAGTCCATGGCGCTGACGCACCGCTGGGCGAAGCGATGCCGGGAGGCGAAGATCAGCGAGGACCGGGCCCTCTTCGGCATCGTCCAGGGGGGCGTGCACCGGGACCTGAGAAGGGCATCCGCCGAGGCCCTCGCGGCGATCGGCTTCGACGGCTACGCGATCGGGGGACTCAGCGTCGGGGAACCGAAGGATCTCATGATGGAGACGCTCGAGGCGACGGCACCCCTGCTGCCGCCGGGGCAGGCGCGGTACCTCATGGGCGTGGGGACGCCGGAGGACATCGTCGAGGGCGTCCATCACGGGATCGACCTCTTCGACTGCGTCATGCCCACCCGGTGCGCAAGGAACGGATTGCTATTTACAAATCATGGAAAGGTTGTTATAAAAAACGCCCGTTACCGGACCGATCAGGCCCCGCTCGACGAGACCTGCGACTGCTACACCTGCCGCAACTTCTCGAGGGCCTATCTCCGGCATCTTTTTATAGCCAGGGAGATCCTGGCTTTACTGTTGAACACGATCCACAACGTCCGGTTCTACCTGGCGCTCATGGAGCGCATCCGGGCGGCCATCGCCGGGGGAGCCTTCGAGGCCTTCCGGCGCTCGTTCAGGGACAGGCGCACGGAAGACGACGCGGGCCCGGTTGCGGACGGGCGGGCGGACGACAACGCAAACACCGAAGAGGAGGACGAACCTTGACCAGTATCGCATATGCCATGGGCGGCGCAGGGGGCCAGGGGGCACCCGGCGGGGATTTCGGCTTCATCCTGATGATGACGGCGATCTTCTGCATCTTCTACTTCCTGCTCATCCGGCCGGCCCAGAAGAAACAGAAAGAGACCAAGGAGATGATCGCGAACCTCAAGCACGGCGACATGGTCGAAACGACCGGCGGCATCCAGGGCAAGGTCGCCGCGCTCACCGAGGCCGTGGTGACCATCGAGATCGCGCCGAACGTGAAGATCAAGGTCAACCGGGCGCACATCGCGGGCCTTGTCCAGAAGGCGGCGGAGGAATAAGGACGAAGGGGGATCCGCATGTTCCAGAGCATCAAGTTGAGAGTCCTCATCGCGGCGGCGGTGGTCATCGCCTCGGCGTATTTTCTCCTGCCCTCGGTTTGGACGGAGATCCCGGCCCCGGTGAAGAACGCCTTCCTGAAGAACCGCATTCACCTCGGCCTCGACCTGCAGGGCGGCATGCATCTCGTCCTCGAGGTCGACACGGCGAAGGCCCTCGAGGGGACCGTCGAGCGGCTCGCCAACAGCCTCAAGGACGGCCTCATGGAGAAGCGGGTGCGCTTCCGCGGCGTGGAGCGCAAGGCGGACAACACCATCGGCGTCGAACTCCCGAGCCGCGAGGCGCGGGCGGACCTCGAGAAGGTTCTCGCCGATCAGTTCCCCGACCTGGAGATCCAGTCCGCCGACCTCGCCGACGGCCGCGAGAAGGTCGTGCTGCGGCTCCGGGAGAAGCGCGTCGCCGACATGAAGAAAACGATCGTCGACCAGAGCCTCGAGACGATCCGCAACCGCGTGGACCAGTTCGGCGTGACCGAGCCCGAGATCATCCCCCAGGGCGACGACCGGATCCTGATCCAGCTGCCCGGCGTGAAGGACCCCAAGCGGGCCATCGACCTCATCGGCAAGACGGCCCTGCTGGAGTTCAAGCTCGTCGACGAGGAGCACAGCCTCGAGGAGGCCCTGCGGGGCAACGTGCCGGCCGGATCGATCCTGATGAAGGGCGCCCGCGAGGGGGGCGACCGCGGCACCGGGACCCGGCGCGAGACGTGGTACCTCCTGAAGGAGCGGACCCTGCTCACGGGCCAGTCGCTCGAGAACGCCCAGGTGAAGATCAGCGACCGCTTCGGGGAGCCCTACGTGGCCATCAAGTTCAACTCCCAGGGGGCCCGGGATTTCGACCGGATCACCGGGGAGAACGTCAACCGCCGTCTCGCCATCATCCTCGACGGCGCCGTCTACTCGGCGCCCGTCATCAAGGAGAGGATCTCCGGCGGCGATGCCCAGATCACGGGGGCCTTCACCACGGAAGAGGCCCGGGACCTGGCCATCGTGCTCCGGGCCGGCTCGCTGCCGGCGCCGGTCAAGATCCTCGAACAGCGCACCGTGGGACCCTCCCTCGGTCAGGACTCCATCGACAAGGGGATCCGGTCGGTGATCATCGGCATGATCCTCGTCGGGGTCTTCATGGTGCTCTACTACCGGCTCTCGGGCTTCGTGGCGATCCTGGCCCTGGTGCTCAACATCGTCATCCTGCTGGGGGCCGTGGCGCTCTTCGACGCCACGCTGACCCTGCCGGGCATCGCCGGCATCGTGCTGACGATCGGGATGGCCGTCGACGCCAACGTGCTGATCTTCGAGCGGGCCCGGGAAGAGTTGCGCCTCGGCAAGACGCCCCGGGCCGCCATCGAGGCGGGCTACGCGCGGGCCTTCCTGACGATTCTCGACACGAACGTGACGACGCTGCTCGCGGCCGTGTTCCTCTTCCAGTTCGGGACGGGGCCCGTCAAGGGGTTCGCCGTCACCCTGAGCATCGGCATCGTGGCCAGCATGTTCACGGCCATCTTCGTGACGCGGATCATCTTCGACTATGTGACCTGGAACCGGAAGATCAGGACGCTGAGCATATGAAAAAACGGCGTAAGGCGTATGGCCGGCGTCGAAGGGAACAAGACCCCTTCCTCTTCGCCTCATGACCGTCGCCCCGAGCCTTCAGCCCTTTGCGGAGCAAACCATGGAACTCATCAAGCCCGACACCCATTTCGACTTCGTGGGAAAGATACGGATCGCCGTCCTGATTTCCGCGACGGCCGTCCTGATCAGCCTCGTCTCGATCATCGCGCACGGCGGCCCCAACTGGGGAATCGATTTCGCCGGCGGGACGGTCATCCAGGTCAAGTTCCAGAAGGACGTCCCCATCGACAGGATCCGCGGCTCCCTCGACGCCGTCAACCTCAGCGAGGTCACCATCCAGCAGTTCGGCGCCCGGGACGAGAACGAGTACCTCATCCGGACGGCCGAGTCGACGGAAGACCTCAAGGGGCTCTCGGGCCGGATCGAGGACAGCCTCGCGGCGGCCTTCGGCAAGGACGGCTACGAGGTCCGCCGCGTGGAGGTGGTCGGCCCGAAGGTCGGCAAGGACCTCACGCAGAAAGGGATCCTGGCCGTCGTCTTCTCCTGGATCGCCATGCTCGTCTACATCGCCTGGCGCTTCGAGTTCCGCTTCGCCGTGGGGGGCATCCTGGCCCTGGTGCACGACACGATCATCACCGTCGGCGTCCTGTCCCTGCTGCGGATGGAGTTCAGCCTGGTCATCGTCGCGGCGCTGCTCACCATCATCGGCTACTCCATCAACGACACGATCGTCATCTACGACCGCATCCGGGAGAACATGCGCAAGAACATCCGGCAGGAACTCGCGCAGGTCGTCAACGCCAGCATCAACCAGACCCTGAGCCGCACGATCCTGACCGTCCTCACCGTCGTGCTCGTGCTCGCCTCGATCCTGGTGTTCGGCGGGGCGGTGATCTTCGACTTCGCCTTCGCCATCCTCGTGGGCGTCCTGGTGGGCACCTACTCCTCCATCTTCATCGCCAGCCCCGTCGTGCTGGCATGGGAGCGGGTGAGCCCCTCGAAACGAAAGAGGAAGTGAGACCTTGACCCCCCTGGAGGCCGCGGGCCTGACGATCTTCATCCTGGTGCTGTTCATCGGGTTCTTCGCGACCCTGCTGGGGTTGCCGGGGACGATCGTCATCCTCCTCGACGCCCTCGTCTACGCCCTGGTCACGGGCTTCGAAAGGATCGGCTTCGGGATCCTGCTGGCGCTCGTCGCGATCTCGGCCCTCGCCGAATCCCTCGAGTTCGTCTTCGGCGTCGCCTGGGTGAGGCGCTACGGGACCTCGAAGCGGGCGATCGCGGCGTCGGTGATCGGCGGGATCGTCGGCGCCGTTCTCCTGACCCCGGTCCTGCTGGGGCTCGGGGCCCTCATCGGGTCCTTCCTCGGGGCGCTCGCGGGGGCCTTCACCGTCGAGATCCTCTCCCGGCAGGAGCTCAAGCCGGCGGCCAGGGCCGGCATCGGGGCCCTGATGGGCCGCCTGGCAGGCCTCTTCGCCAAGGGGCTCTGCGGGCTCGCCATGGTGATCATCACGCTCATGGCCATCTACTCGTGAGAAAGACGAACGCATCATGACCTCGAACACGAAAACCGCGAAGATCCGGGAGTACGCCGAGGCGATCATCATCGCCATCCTCATCGCCGCCTTCATCCGCACCTTTGTCGTCCAGGCCTTCAAGATCCCCTCGGGCTCCATGAAGCCGACCCTCGAGATCGGCGATCACATCCTGGTGAACAAGTTCAGCTACGGGGTCAAGCTCCCCTACCTGCGCAACACGATCATCCCCGTCGGCCAGCCCCGGCG
>JAGPKU010000121.1 GCA_018053845.1 Syntrophobacterales bacterium | reverse complement strand
ACCGAGCGCTTCGCCGTCGCCGGGAGGATCATGGCGATCCGGAGCTTCGGCAAGGGGGCCTTCGTCGCCCTGCAGGACCGCAAGGGCCGGATCCAGGCCTTCGTCCGCAAGGACAGGGTCGGGGACGAGGTCTTCGGCCTGTTCAAGACCCTGGATGTGGGCGACATCGTCCACCTGACCGGCCGGGTCTTCAAGACCCGGACGGGGGAGCTCACGATCGAGGCCGAGGCGCTGAGGCTGCTGACCAAGTGCCTGCGGCCCCTGCCCGAGAAGTGGCACGGCCTCACCGACGTGGAGATCCGCTACCGCCGCCGCTACCTCGACCTGATCGTCAACCCGAAGGTCAAGGAGGTCTTCGAGACGCGCAGCCGGATCATCCGGTTCATCCGCGCGTTCCTGCACGAGAGGGATTTCCTCGAGGTGGAGACGCCCATGATGCAGCCCATGGCCGGGGGGGCCATGGCCAAGCCTTTCAAGACGCACCACAACGCCCTGGGGCAGGACCTCTACCTGCGGATCGCGCCGGAGCTCTACCTCAAGCGCCTCGTCGTGGGAGGGATGGAGCGGGTCTTCGAGCTCAACCGGAATTTCCGCAACGAGGGGGTCTCGACCCTGCACAACCCCGAGTTCACCATGATGGAATTCTACATGGCCTACGCCACCTACGAGGACCTCATGACGCTCACCGAGGAGCTGATCACGTCGCTCGTCCGGGAGCTCTTCGGGACCCTGAAGGTCACCTACCAGGGGACGGAGCTGGACTTCACGCCCCCCTGGCGCCGGGTGTCCGTCAGGGAGGCCCTGGTTCAGTACGCGGGGCTCGACCCCGCCGCCCTGGAAGACCTGGACAAGGCCCGCCGGGAAGCCGAGAAGCGGGGCATCCTCTTCGAGGACCAGGAGCCTCTCGGGAAGGTCCTCATGGGGATCTTCGACGAGGCCGTGGAGGAGAAGCTCATCCAGCCCACCTTCGTGACCCATTACCCGCTCGAGGTTTCCCCCCTGTCGAGAAAGAACAGCAAGGAGCCGGGGATCGTCGATCGCTTCGAGCTCTACATCCACGGCCGCGAGATCGCCAACGCCTTCTCCGAGCTCAACGACCCGGAGGACCAGAAGAACCGGTTCCTCATGCAGCTCGAGCAGCGCGCGGCCGGCGACGAGGAGGCCCACGGGATGGACGAGGACTACATCACGGCCCTCGAGTACGGGATGCCGCCCACGGCGGGCGAGGGGATCGGGATCGACCGGCTGGTCATGCTGCTCACCGACTCGCCGTCGATCCGCGACGTGATCCTATTCCCCCACATGCGCCGACGGGAGGCGGAGCCGAAGACAGAGGGTGAGAACGTGAGAGGCTAAGAGGGTTGGGGAAACCGGGGGGATTGTGATTTCCGGCAGATCGTCCAACCTTCTCACCTTCTTACCCTCTTACCCTCCCCATGAAGAAGACTTGCAAGCAATATAAAGGAAGGGTTACACTCCAGCCCGTCATGCCCTACGAACTGTTTGTCAGCCTCAGGTACCTCCGGGCCAAGCGGAAACAGGTCTTCGTTTCCATCATCACCTTCATCTCCATGGCGGGGATCCTGCTCGGGGTGGCGGCGCTCATCATCGTGCTGGCCGTGATGAACGGCTTCGAGAAGGAGCTGCGGGACAAGATCCTGGGGATCAACGCCCATATCATCCTCATGGAGTACACGGGCCCCATGAAGGACCACGGGCGCATCCAGCGCGAGATCGCCTCGGTGCCGGGGGTCGTGGCCTCCACGCCGTTCATCTACAGCCAGGCCATGCTGAAGCACGGAGACAGCGTGAGCGGCATCGTGATGCGGGGCCTCTCGCCTGCGGACGCCCGGGACGTGATCAACCTCGGCCGGATGCTGGAGGGCCGCCTGGAGAACCTCTCACCGCAGGGGCGCGGGGAGATGAAGGTCCCCGGGCCCCTGGCCGACCTGCCCGGCATCGTCCTGGGCAAGGAGCTGGCCCGCCACGTGGGGGCCTCCCTCCATGACGCGGTCCACGTCGTCTCGCCCCAGGGGATCGCCACCCCGCTGGGGATGGTGCCCCGGATGAAGAAATTCGTCGTCGTGGGCATCTTCGAGTCGGGGTTCTACGAGTACGACTCGACGCTCGCCTACACGTCGCTGGCCGACAGCCAGGAATTCCTCGGCCTGGGGGACCGGGTCACGGGCCTTGAAATAAAAGTCGATAACATCTATAAGGCAAGGGACATCGCCGGGGCGATCGAGGCGAAGCTGGGCTACCCCGCCTGGGCGAGGGACTGGATGAAGATGAACCGGAATCTCTTCGCGGCCCTTCGCCTCGAGAAGCGGGTCATGTTCATCATCGTGGGGCTCATCGTGCTCGTGGCGGGCTTCAACATCATCTGCACGCTCATCATGGTCGTCATGGAAAAGACCAAGGACATCGCGATCCTGAAATCCATGGGGGCCACGTCGGGGAGCATCATGAAGATCTTCATGCTCCAGGGCGCCATCATCGGCGGCATCGGCACGCTCCTGGGAACCGTCCTGGGGCTCACGGTCGCCTGGAACATCGGGCCCATCACCCGGTCGATCGAGAACCTCTTCGGGTTCAAGATCCTCCCCGGGGACGTCTACTACCTGAGCGAGCTGCCGGCGCTCGTGAACTACGAGGACGTGGCGATCATCGTCGCGGGCAGCCTGCTCGTGAGCCTGCTGGCGACGATCTACCCGGCCCGGAACGCCTCCAGGCTCGATCCCGCGGAGGCCATCCGGTATGAGTAAGGCGGCGGCCGGCCGGATCGAGATCCGGAACCTCGGCAAGACCTACATGATGGACGGCGCCCGGATCGACGCCCTCAAGGGGGTGAACCTCGACATCGCGCGGGGCGACTCGCTCGCCATCCTCGGGGTCTCGGGGGCGGGAAAGAGCACGCTGTTGCACATCCTGGGGACGCTGGATCATCCGACGGAGGGGAGCTTCCTCTACGACGGGGTGAGCATCTTCGAGTGGGACGAGAGAAAGCTGGCGGCCTTCCGCAACCGCAAGGTCGGCTTCGTCTTCCAGTTCCACCATCTGCTGCCGGAGTTCACGAGCCTCGAGAACACGATGATGCCCGCGCTCATCGCCGGGCTGACGCGGGGCGAGGCGCGCCGGAAGGCCGAGGCCATCCTCGACGAGGTGGGGCTCACGGAGCGCAGGACCCACAAGCCCGGGGAGCTGTCGGGGGGCGAGCAGCAGCGGGTCGCCGTCGCGCGGGCCCTCGTCATGGAGCCCGAGATGCTCCTGGCCGACGAGCCCACGGGCAACCTCGACACGGAAACGGGGTCGAAGATCCACGAGATGCTCGTGCAGTTGAACCGGAACCGGGGGATCACGCTCGTCGTGGTCACCCACAACCAGTCGCTGGCCGACCGCATGTCGCGCTGCATCGGCCTGCGCGACGGACGGATCGTGAAGGGTGAATGACATGTCTGCGACCGCAAAGACCCGCGCCCTGAGCCTGCTGGTCATCCTGGCCTGCCTGTCCCTTGCGCCCCTGGAGGCCCTCGCGCAGCGGGTGGCCGTCTTCCCCTTCGACATCCACAGCGAGCGGGACGCGGCCCTGCTGCGCAACGCCGTCTACAACAGCATGACCCTCGAGCTCGGCAAGGTCCGGACGGTGCAGGTCATCCCGAGAGACCAGTTCGCCGCGCTCATCGGGGGGAAAAAGGCCGACGAGGAGCTGGCGCTCTCCGTGGGAAGGCAGATCCGGGCCGACTACGTGATCCTGGGGAGCCTCACTCAGCTCGGCAGCCGGGTGAGCCTTGACGCCAGGGCCGTCAACGTGGATACGGGAACCGTGATCACGGGGCTCTTCGCCCAGGGGGCGGGCCTCGAGAACACGGGGGCCTTCGCGGCCCAGCTGGCGCGGGAGGTCCTCGCCAAGGTCGCCGGCAAGCAGGTCGTCGCCCGGGTGGAGCTTTCGGGCAACCGCAGGATCGAGAACACCGTCATCTACAATGCCCTCAAAAGCGCCAAGGGGAAGATCTTCTCGGAGGAGGACCTCTCGGCCGACATCCGGGCCATCTACCGCATGGGCTACTTCAGCGACGTGAAGGCCGACGTGAAGGACTCGCCGGAGGGCAAGGTGATCACCTTCCTGCTGGACGAGAGGCCCTTCGTCAACGACATCCGCATCAAGGGCAACGATGCCGTCAAAGCCGACGACATCCGGGGGGTCCTGTCGTTCAAGGTCAAGCAGGTCTACAACCCCGACAAGATCAAGGCCGACACGGACAAGATCAAGGCCCTCTACGACGACAAGGGGTACTTCAACGCCGAGATCAACTTCTCGACCGAAAAGGTCAGGGAGCGGGACGTCAACGTCATCATCGACATCAAGGAGAACGACCTCCTCTACGTGAAGACCATCGAGTTCGTGGGCAACCAGGCCTTCACGGACAAGGAGCTCAAGAAGCTCATGGAGACCGAGGAGTGGGGCATGTTCTCCTGGCTCACGGACTCGGGGCTCCTCAAGAAGGAGAAGCTGCGCGACGGGATCAACCGGGTGAAGGTCTTCTACATGAACAACGGCTACATCCAGGCACAGATCGGGGAGCCGGAGATCACCCACGACAAGAAGTGGATCTACGTCAAGATCCCGGTCTCCGAGGGCAGGCAGTTCAAGGTCGGCAAGGTGGAGATCACGGGCGATACGATCTCCGTGCCGAGGCAGGAGCT
>JAGPKU010000120.1 GCA_018053845.1 Syntrophobacterales bacterium | reverse complement strand
CCGATCGATAAAAAAAGGCCATGAGCTTCCTGCCCATGGCCTTTAGAATTTCGTCTTCGATTCCCTAAATTCTAAAAACGACGGGCGATCGGGATGTCCGCAGAAGCAGGAGCAGAGCGAGGCACAACAGCCCGTTGAGGCTCAGCAACTCTCTTCTCGCACCGATCGTCGTCATTTCCGGTTATTCCTTCACAAAGTACATCCTTGATATCGGAAAGGGTGCGGCTTGTCAACAATAAAATAGGCGTCAGGCATTGGGCATCAGGCACACGGAAAACAAAAACACCTCTGCTTCCGATACCGGGGATCTCCTGCATTGCACCTGCCGAATTCAGAACAGGCATTGCGTGCCCCTTGTATGTGCAAGTATCAGGCCCGACCGGGTCCGTCACTCCTGTTGCCTGTTGCCTGTTGCCTGGCGTCTAATGTCTTGATAATCATCCCCGCGTATCGCTCGGCGGCGCCGCGGCTCGACAGGACCCGCTTCTGGCCTTCGGCCCCGAGGCGCCGGAGTTCGGCGGGGTCGGACAGGACCCGCTTCATCCCCTCGAGCAGTTCCCGCTCGTCCCTCACGCAGATGCCGGCGCCGGCCTCTTCCAGCAGGGCCTTTTCCTCCATAAAGTCCTCCATGGAAGGCCCGTAGAAGACGACCTTGCCCCACGCCGCCGGCTCGAGGATGTTCTGCCCCCCCTTCGGCACGAGGCTCCCGCCGCAGAAGACGACGGAGGCCAGGCTGTAGAGCGCGAAGAGCTCGCCGATCACGTCGACGACGACGACCTCTTCCTGCGGCTCTTTTCCCGCGCGGATCTCGCTCATCAGGATGCAGGCGTGACCCTCCTGCGCGGCCAGGTCGCGGACGGCCGCCCCCCTCTCGGGGTGCCGGGGAACGAGGATGAGCCTCAGGTCGGGAAAATCGCGCAGGAGCCCGCGATAGGTCTTCAGGACCAAGGCCTCCTCGCCTTCGTGCGTGCTGCCCGCCACGAGGACGCGGGTGTCGGGCGTCATCTTCAGCTGGGCGGCCTTGCGGCTCCAGGCCTCGCCGCTCACCCGCGAGGCGAGGCTGTCGTACTTGGCGTTGCCCATGACGGAGACCTTCTGCGGCGCGGCCCCGATCGATCGGAGGCGCTCGGCGTCCACCACGGAGATCACGCCGAACCGGTCAACCGACGCCAGGACCCCCTTCCAGAAGAAGGACGTCCGCGCATAGCGCCGGTGCGACCGCGGCGAGATCCGGCCGTTTACCATGACGGCGGGGATTGCGTGCCTGACGCAGCACCGCAGGAAGTTGGGCCACAGCTCCGTTTCCGTCAGGACGACGATGTCGGGTTCGATTTTCCCGATGACGCGCCTGACGACCCAGGGCAGGTCAAGAGGAAAATACAGGAAGGCCGTTGCCTCGGCGACGAGCCTTCGCGCCATGGCCTGGCCCGTCTCCGTGCCGGTCGAGAGGATGATGCGGGATCGGGGCAGTTTCCCCCTCAGGGCGGCAACGATGGGCGCCGCCGCCGTGACCTCGCCCACGGAAACGGCATGGACCCAGATCCGCGGCCGGCCTTGGATGGCGGTAAGGGCTTCTTCCGGTATCGCGCCCAGCTTCGGACCGATGCTGCGGCGGTACTTCCCCGTCACGAGGATCCGGAACGCGTAGTACGGCGCGAGGAGCGCGAAGCCCGCCAGCAGGACGAGGTTGTAAAGCACGTGGAGCACCGCCCGACGATAATGCCCTTCGCCGCTCCTGTCAAGAGGACAGGCATCAGGCCACAGGCTTCAGGCATCGGGATAGAGTAAACGGGATGGCACCCGGAGCGTTATCCCCCATACAGGATTCTCGTATCCCGGTTTCCTTGCTTGCCGGGCGATTGACATGACATCGGGTTTGGTGTAGCATCCCCAAATACGTCAAAGAGACCGAAATCACGCGAAAATACGCATCACTGAAAACGGAGAGCGCCCCTTATGAACGTCAGAAAAGTACTCATCGGCACCACCTCCGCACTGATCGTTGCGGCCCTGCTCGTCTCCTGCGCCCGCTACCAGAGGCAGGTCGTCCCCTTCAAGATGCCGCAGGCCTACCCCAATGCCACGACCGTCGGCGGGGCCGTCGTGGCCTCCAAGTCGTGGGACAGCCAGGAGGAGGCCCAGCAGGCCTTCGGGTTCGACATCCGGCCCGACATCCTGCCCATCCAAGTCGTCTTCGACAACAAGGGGAACCACCCCCTCGAGATCGTCGCCGAGCAGACGATCCTCATCGACGTGGAAAACAATGCCTGGCAGGTCCTCGACGCCAGGCTCGCCTATGACCGCATCGCGAAGAAGACCGAGTTCGGCGAGGTAGCCCCGGGCGCGGCAAAGTACGGCGCCCTCGGCGCCGTGGCGGGAGGGATTATCGGCGCGGCGATCGGGATCGTGAGCGGCCAAGGTGTGGGCGATGCCGCCATGAAGGGCGCCGCCGCCGGGGCGGCCACCGGGGCCGTCCTGGGAGGCTCGCAAGCCATGACCGACGGCGACGTGCAGCGACAGATCCGGGAAGACCTCCGGACTCGTTCCCTCGAGCGCAGGGCCGTGGCGCCCCAGGAGCTTGCCCACGGATTCGTCTTTTTCCCCGGGGAGGCCAAGAAGGCCCAGGAGCTGAGGCTGCGCCTGCGCGAGGCGGACACGGGAAGGGTGTACCCGCCGGTCGTCCTGCGCTACTAAAAACACGGGCAGTAGGGCTGAGGGCTTATGGATTATGCTGCGAATGGGCGGGGTCGTTGAATCCCATCTTTTCCTTGCCCCGCGCCTTTAGCCTTACGCCTTAAGCCCATCCGAAGGATATCCCATATGAAACAGATCGCCCCGTCCATCCTCTCGGCCGATTTCAGCAAGCTGGGCGAGGAAATCAGGGCCGTGGAGAAGGCCGGCGCCGATCTTATCCATGTGGACGTCATGGACGGCCGCTACGTGCCGAACATCACGATCGGCCCCGGCGTGGTCTCGTCCCTGAGAAAGACGACGAGCCTCCCCTTCGACGTGCACCTCATGATCGAAGAGCCGGACCGGTACATCGACGCCTTTGTCGAGGCGGGCAGCGACATCGTTACGGTCCACGCCGAGGCGGTCATCCACCTGCACCGGACGGTGCACTATATCAAGGGAAAGGGGATCAAGGCCGGGGTGTCCCTGAACCCCTCGACGCCGCTTGCCTGCATCGAGGAGATCCTGCCGGACATCGACGTGCTGCTGATCATGACGGTGAACCCCGGGTTCGGCGGCCAGAAATTCATCACGGGCATGCTGCCCAAGATCCGGAGGGCCAGGGAGCTGGCGCGGTCGCGCGGCCTGAGGCCGGCCATCGAGGTGGACGGGGGGGTCACGACGGAGAACATCGGAAGCCTCGCCGAAGCAGGCGCGGACATCTTCGTGGCAGGCGCCGCCGTCTTCGGCAGCCCGTCCTACAGCGAAACGATTGCCAGGATGAAGGGGATACTCGACGGGATACGATAGTCGCAGACGAGTGGACAAGAAGTTGAGAAGGCGGGAAGCTGGGAATCAACACGGGCCGGAAAGACAGCTGGGGATTTGTCCAACCTTCACAATTTCTCAACGTCCCGAATCAAGCGATTCAGCTTGGCGCTTTATTTCACGGGTCGTTGCGAGGCCCGGACCCCGTTTGGGAACGGGGTTGTCGATGGAAGGAGCAGGTTCCGTAAAATCCTCCCCGACCCTCCTTTTTCACCGGAGGCGCGTCCCGTGAGGGGGGGCAACCCTGTTTGGTTCATTCCCTGCCGGGCCGCCCCGTGAAACGGGAAAGGTAGGCAAAAAAAAGGGGGGGGACGATGGGGATCGGCTCTGAACGATTCGAGTGGTTTCTGAGGAGCGCCCGCAGGGTGCGGGGCAATCTCTCACGAACGGCGGGACCGCCGCGCTTCGCCCGCGATGACGCCGGCTTATCGCTGGATCCGGGAACTTCCCGACTTCCGTTCCTCCAGGGACGGCTCGGCCGAATCCGGCTTCCCGGGCACGGCGGCTTCCCGGCTGTACGCCAGGAGGTTCTCGGCCTTGGTATCCCTGCGTTTGACGGCCTTGAGGAATCTCGCCACCAGGATCTCCGTCAGTTCGCCGGGCGAGAGGTGGGGCATCCCGACTGCGGTGACCTTTCCGCCGGCCATCATCTCGTGACCGCCCCCGGTCCCGAGGCCCGCCACCATCTTCTGGGCGATCCGGTCGGCCGACCCGCGCCTCTTCTTCGTCCGCAGAGAGAAATAGACGTCGCCGACGAATTCCCCCACCGACAGGACCCACTTGACCCCCTCGGTGCGGACGATGAGATCGGCCATCTCCGCGATGATCTCCAGGTGTTCGACACGGCCCAGGTTCAGGGTGACGACGTCCCTGTATAGCCGGGCGTTGCTGATGGCCTTCTCGAGCATGCTCAGGTAGTCCCGCGGAACCTCCGGGTGCTCGATCTGCGAGAGCACCCGCCAGAGAACCCTCTGGTAGAAGTGCATGCAGGCGTTGACGTCTTTCACGTTGACGCCCCGGCCGAGGTCGCGGGTATCCGAGCGGATGCCGTAGAGAAGCGCCGTGGCCACCTTGCGGTCCACCTCCGGGATGCCCGCATCGCGCAGGTACTCGGCCAGGATCGTCGAGGTGCTCCCGTAATCGGTCCGGATGTCGTAGTACTTCGCCAGGCGGGTCCTGGCCCGGAAGGGCACGTGATGGTCGATGACGATGTCG
>JAGPKU010000039.1 GCA_018053845.1 Syntrophobacterales bacterium | reverse complement strand
ACCACCGTCCACGGTGGGGCCAACCCTAACGCTACCTGAAGAAGTTCCGTGTCTCTCATGAAACAACGCTCTATCACTGACACGGACCGACTTCAAGAACTTACCCACTCGGAATAGCGAGGAACCTGAAGAAGTAACGTCGCACCTTTCTTCCGGCTGACGGGAACGGGGCGGGAGGCCCGACGGCCCCCGCCCCACCCTGCGAGAAACCATGTCACTGGCCGAACTCAAGAGAAAGACAAACCCCTTCAGCGCCTTCAACCTCGTCATCGCGCTGTCGGCGCTGGTCATCGTCACCTGGAGCTGGCAGTCGACGCAAATGAGCGTCTCGGCTCTGCTCGAGGGCTGGCGCAACATGCTCGTCTACATCGGCGGCAACCCGGATTTGGCCGACAGCGGCTTCTTCCCGCCGAGCCTCAAGGGTCCGAGCCTCAACCGGTACCTCGTCTCGATGCTGGAGACGGTGCAGATGGCTTTTCTGGCCCTCATCCTCTCGGTGGTCATCGCCTTCCCGCTGGCCTTCCTCGCATCCCGGAACACCCTGGAGATCATGATCCCCGGCCGGCGGCTCGCCTCGCAGGTGCTCCGAAAGGCGCTGTACACGGCGATCCGGTTCTTCGCGAACCTTTCGCGCTCCATCAACGAGCTGGTCTGGGCGCTCCTCTTCGTGTCGGCCGTGGGGCTCGGCCCCATGCCGGGCATCCTGGCCCTGGGGGTCCACACCTCGGGAGTGCTCATCAAGCTCTTCTCCGAGGGCATCGAGAACGTACAGCCCGAGCCGGTCACCGCGCTCATGGCCACGGGCGCCGGGCCCGTCAAGGTGATCCGCTACGGCGTCATCCCGCAGATCACGCCGTTCTTCGTCTCCATGACCCTCTACCGCTTCGAGAGCGACGTGCGCTCGGCGACCATCCTCGGGTTCACCGGCGCGGGGGGCATCGGCGTCTACCTCTACGACAAGCTGCGCAGCTACGAAAACCAGGACGTGACGACGATCCTCATCGTCATCGTCATCACCGTGGCGATCGTGGACCGATTGAGCGCCGTGATCCGAAAGAGGTACACCTGATCATGGACGAGCGCCTCATCCAGGATCTGGAGATCCGGGAGGCCCGGGCGGAGGATCTGCCTGCGGTCATGCCCCTCTTCGGCCAGCTCGGCATGGACGACGGCCGGGTGCTGGACGCCGCTAAGGCGGAGGAGCTCTTCGAAAAGATGCGGCGCTACCCCGACTACCGCCTCTACCTGGCCGCCCTCGACGGGCAGGTCCTGGGCGCCTTCTGCCTTCTCATCATGGACAACTTCGCGCACCACGGGGCCCCCTCGGGCATCGTGGAGGACGTCGTCGTCCGCGAGGGCCGGCGCGGCCGGGGGATCGGGGCGGCCATGATGCGCTTCGCCATGGCCCGCTGCCGTGAAAAGAACTGCTACAAGATGGTGCTCTCAAGCAACCGCAACCGCAAGGAGGCCCACCGGTTCTACCGCTCCCTGGGGTTCGAGGCGCACGGCTACAGTTTCGGGGTGGAGATCGAGCCATGAAACCTTCGACTTCGGCGGCCGGCACGGAACTCCCGGACTGCATCATGCACCTGCCCGAAAAGGCCGTGCGGAAGCTGCTCGGCCTCGTGCCCGGCGAGGCCGTCACCGTCGTCCGGGGCCCCCAGACGGGGCTCGTGATGATGTCGGCCATGGATTCCCACGAAGCGGAATTCTACCTCGGCGAGGTGCTCGTCACCGAGGCGGAGGTGGACTACAGGGGAAGCCGGGGCTACGGGATGGTGCTCGGCGACGATGCCGATCGGGCGATCGCACGGGCGACGGTGGAGGCCATCGGCGCCTCCCCCGACCGGGTCTTGCGGGAGCGCGTGAGGCGTTTCCTGGCCGCCGAGAGAAGGAAGCTCGAGACCCGGAACAAGCGGGCGGCTTCCCTCACCGCCGCGACTCGCGTGAACTTCGAAACCATGAAAAGGACCTGACATGCAGATCTCCAGCGCAGAGATGATCTCCCAGCGGGCGTTCCGGCGGCTCCTGCAGGCCATGAGCCGTCCGGGACGGGTTTACGTCCTGCCGCACGATGCGGGCAAAGGGCCCTGGGGACCGATGCTCACGCTCATGGAGAGCCTGCTCGATCACGAGGTCAGCTTCGCGGTCATCGGGGACAGCGGGCCGGAGAACCTGCAGTCGATCATCGCCGGCCGCACGCGGTGCCGCGCCGCGGCGCCCCACGAGGCGGACTTTCTCATCGTCGCGGGCGGCGACAGCGGGGGGGAAACCCTCCGGGCCAAACGGGGGACGCTGCAGTACCCCGACACGTCGGCCACCGTGGTCTACCGGGTGAAATCTCTGCTGTCTGTCGAGGAAGGCGAGGTCGGCGCGTCCCTGAAGGGGCCCGGCATCCGGGAGGAGATCCGGCTGGGCGGAATCCGGGGGCTCGCGCCCCGCGAGCTGGGCTACCTGAGGGAGGCCAACGCGGAGTTCCCCCTCGGGGTCGACGCCGTCTTCATCGATGACGCAGGACGCATCCTGTGCATCCCCCGCTCGACGGACATCCGGATCTTGGAGAACTGACATGGGATACGTGGCTGTCAAGGGCGGCATCGACGCCATCGAAAATGCCTGCAGGGCGTTTCAATTCGAGCGCATGAAGGGATCGTCGGCGCCCCTGGGCGCCGACCAGATCCGCGACCAGCTCTTCCTTCTCGTCGACCGCGTGATGGGCGAAGGGTCCCTCTACGCGCCGGACCTGGCGGCCCTCGCCGTCCGGCAGGCGGCGGGGGACACCCTGGAAGCGGCCTTCATGCTGCGGGCGTACCGGACGACCCGGCCCCGCCTGGGCTACTCGATCGCCCAGTCGTCGGACCGGATGCGCGTCGTCCGGCGCATCTCGGCCGCCTTCAAGGACATCCCGGGCGGCCAGGTGCTGGGGCCGACGACAGACTACACCCTGCGCCTGCTCAACTTCGAGACGGCCGAGGATTCCAGGATCCGCAAGACGAGGCTTGTCGACGATATCCTGCGCGGCACTGCCGCCGCGGAGCCCCTGCCCGACACGTTCCCGAGGGTCATCGACATCCTGCGCCGGGAGAACCTGGTTGCGGAGACCCGGCGGCCGGCCGCGGCAGACGCGCCCTTCGACGTGACGAAGGACTCGCTGCTGTTCCCCGCGCCCCGGAGCGCGGCCCTGCAGACCCTGGCCCGCGGGGAGACGGGGGGCCTGCTGCTTCTGGCATACTCCAACATGCGGGGCTACGGGAACATCCACCCCACCATCGGCGAGCTGCGCGTGGGGTACATGCCGCTTCGCGTCCGGCACCCCCTGACCGGAGAGACTTACACGGCCGGGGAGGTCAAGGTCACCGAGGCGGAGATTCTCGCCAAGTTCACCGACCGGACCGACGGGCCGCGCTTCACCGTCGGCTACGGGCTGTGCTTCGGCCACAACGAGGTGAAGGCCATCTCCATGGCCATCCTGGACCGCTCCATCCAGACGCAAACGAACGCGACCCCGTCGGAGAACGGCGAGTTCGTCCTGTCCCACGTCGACGGGATCGAGTCGATGGGCTTCTGCAACCACTGGAAGCTCCCTCACTACGTGGACTTCCAGTCGGACCTGGACCGCCTGCGGCGGGCAAAGGAGATCTATGACGCTCAACGAGTGGATCAGCAGAAAAAAACGTAACGGCCACCCGGACCGCTTCGACTACAACTACGCCTTTCTCGACGAGGTGTCGAAGCGCGAGATCCGGCGCAAGACCCTGAAGGCCGTCGCCATCCCCGGCTACCAGGTTCCCTTCGGCTCGCGGGAGCTGCCCGTGGCCCGCGGCTGGGGGACGGGCGGCATCCAGATCACGCTCTCCATCATCCTGCCCGAGGACATCCTCAAGGTCATCGACCAGGGCTGCGACGGAAGCGTGAACGCTGTCAACATCAAGCGCTTCGTCAACGCGGTGACGGGCGTGAAGATCACGACGGACACGCGCGAGGCGACCCTCATCCAGACGCGCCACCGCATCCCCGAGGAGCCCATGACGGACAGGCAGATCCTCGTTCTTCAAGTACCTTATCCCGAGGCGCTCCGCGAGGTGGAGCCTTCGGAGGCCGTCACGCGGCGCATGCACGCCGAGGCGGACTACAGCCGGATGTGGCTCTTTCTCTACGAGGACATCGTGAAATTCGACGAGATCACCATCGGCTACCGCTACCCCGTCACGGTCAACGGCCGCTACATCATGGACCCGAGCCCCATCCCCCGCTGGGACATCCCCAAGCTGCACATGGCCGACACGCTCTTCCTGTTCGGCGCGGGGCGCGAGAAGCGCATCTACGCCATTCCGCCCCACACGCCCGTCGTCCCGCTGGAGTTCGAGGACTACCGGTTCCGGGTGGAGGATTTCAAAGGGAGGGCCTGCGACCGCTGCGGCGCGACGGACACCTACCTCGACGAGGTCATCGACGACGCCTCGGGCAGACGGCTCTGGTTCTGCTCGGACACGGGATACTGCGACAAGAGGTGCAGCCGATGACGCCGCTTCTGGAGGTACGCGGGCTGACAAAGCTTTTCGGCGAGGGATGCGAACACTGCCTGCCCGGCGGCGTTGCGGCCGACGAGGGGAACCGCTGCGGGCACTGCGGCACCGTCGTGGGCTGCGGCGACGTGTCGCTGGAGGTCCACCCCGGCGAGGTGCTGGGCGTGGTCGGAGAGAGCGGCTCCGGCAAGAGCACGCTCGTGCGGCTCATCCACTTCGAGTACGAGGCAACCGCGGGGGAGGTCTACCTGAACAACGGGCAGGATACGCCACGACAGAACCTGCTCGAGGCGAGTTCCTTCCGCCGGCGTCAGGTCCGGAGCCGCACCATGGGCATCGTCTACCAGAACCCCTATCTCGGCCTCCGGATGCAGGTGAGCTCCGGCGGCAACATCGCCGAGAAGCTCCTGGCCGCGGGATGGCGGAACGTCTCGGAGATCCGCCGGCGGGCCTCCGATCTTCTCCGCCGGACGGAGATCCCCGTGGAGCGCATGGACGAGCCGCCGGCGAACTTCAGCGGCGGCATGCAGCAGCGCGTGCAGATCGCCAAGGCGCTCTCGAACAACCCGCAGGTGCTGCTGCTCGACGAGGTGACGACGGGGCTGGACCTCTCGGTGCAGGCCCGCGTCCTCGACCTGATCCGGAGCCTCCAGCGGGAACTCGGGATCGCCATGATCGTCGTCTCCCACGACCTGGGCGTCATCCGGCTTCTGTGCCAGCGCACGCTGGTTATGCGCCACGGGCGCGTCGTCGAGTCCGGCCTGACGGACCAGATTTTCGAGGACCCCCAGCACGGATACACGCAGCTGCTGGTCAGCTCGCAACTGTAGGCAAAAGGCGCAAGGCTAAAGGTAAAAGAGAAGCAGGGGCATGCTGGAAGTAAAGAATCTGTCCAAGACGTTCACGCTCCACATCCTCGGCGGGAAGGTCATCGAGGGGTTCGGACGCGTTTCCTTCCGGGTTGCGCCCGGCGAGTTCCTGGGCCTCGCGGGCCGCAGCGGCACGGGGAAGAGCTCCGTTCTGAAGTGCATCTACGGGACCTATCTGCCCACGACGGGCGAGGCCTGGTTCGACTCGGAGCGCTGCGGGAGGGTGAACCTCGCCGGGTGCAGCGAGCAGACGATCCTCGGGATCCGCAGCCGCGAGATGGGCTATGTCTCCCAGTTTCTCCGGGTCATCCCGCGGGTGGCCGCCGTGGACGTGGTCGCCGAGCCCCTGCTTCGCCTCGGCAGGGACCCCGGCGAGGCCCGGCTGCGCGCCTCGGCCCTGCTGGAGCGGCTGGACATCCCCGCAACGCTTCACGACACCTACCCGGCCACCTTCAGCGGCGGCGAGCAGCAGCGCATCAACATCGCCCGGGCCGTCATCTGGGAGCCCCGCCTGCTGCTCCTCGACGAGCCCACGGCCTCGCTGGACCGGGGATCGCAGGACATCGTGCTCGGCCTGCTGAGGGAGCTCAAGCAGAAGGGGACCTCGATGATCGGCATCTTCCACGACCGGGCCTCCATGGAGGCCGTCGCCGACCGCGTGCTGGAAATGTCCAACGGGAACAGGGAGCATGGACCGAACTGAAACACTCGTCATCGAAAACGCCCGCGCCGTGACGCCGGCGGGGCTCCTTGAGGGGTCCGCGCTCACCGTCGAGGACGGCCGCATCGCAGGGCTCGGAAAGGCGCCCTCCGCGAAGGGCTGCCGGCGGATCGACGCCGCGGGCTGCTGGGTCATGCCCGGCTTCATTGATCTGCACAGCGACGCCCTCGAGAAGGACCTCGAGCCGCGGCCGAACACCCGCTTCCCCCTCGACATCGTTCTGTTCGAACTGGACAAGAAGCTCGCCGCCTGCGGCGTGACGACCATCTTCCACTCCGTCTCCTTCGCCGAGGGCGAGATCGGCGTGCGGTGCAACGACCAGGCCGCCGCGGTGATCGAGCGCATCGCGGATCTCGCCCCGCGCATGGTCGTCGACACCCGCATCCACGCCCGCTTCGAGATCACCGACGAAGCGGCCGTGCCGCGGCTGGAGGCCCTTCTCAACGGCGGGAAGATCCAGTTGCTCTCGCTGATGGACCACACGCCCGGGCAGGGGCAGTTCCGCGAGGCGGCGGCGTTCGAGAACTACTACCGCCGCGTCTACGGCAAGGAAAAGGCGGAAGTCGACGAGATCATCGAGCGCAAGATCCGCGCGCAGGAAAAGGCCGCGGCGAGGCTCGAGCACATGATCGGGCTGTGCCGGACCCTGGGCATCCCCCTGGCGTCCCACGACGACGACTCGCGGGAGAAGATCCGCTGGCTCAAGGACCGGGCGGTGGCCATATCGGAATTTCCCGTCAACATGGAGGCCCTTCGGGCCGCGGGCGACGCGGGCCTGTATGTCTGCCTGGGCGCGCCCAACGTGCTGCGCGGCGCCTCCCAGGGAGGCAACCTCAGCGCGCGGAAGGCCATCGAGGCGGGCTACGGCGACATCCTCTGCTCCGACTACGCACCCATGACGCTCCTGCACGCCGTCTTCACCCTCGAGAGGCTGGGGCTCGCCCCGCTTCACGAGGCGGTGAACATGGTCAGCCTGCGGGCCGCCCGGGCCGTCGGCATCGACGCCGAAAAGGGATCGCTCGAGGAGGGCAAGACGGCGGACTTCATCCTGGTGGAGCGGCCCGACAGCGTGCCCCGCATTCTCAAGACCTTCGTGGCCGGACAGGAGGTGTTTTCCACGTGCTCAAGATAGGCGGCAAGATCGACGAGGTCCGCGTCGACGGGCGGCTGGATCTCCTGCGGCGCGACCTGGATCGTTTCAGCGACCTGGGGCTCGGCGCCGTGGAGATCCCCGTTCACGGCCTGGACGCCATCGTGCACGGGCGGCTCAACCGCTCCCGCGTCACGGCCGTGCGGGACCTGCTGCACGGCTACGACTTCACCTACAGCGTTCACTCGCCCAACCCCCTGAACCTCATGGACCGGGACCACGGGGCCCTGCACTACCAGGTGTTCCGGGCGAGCCTGGAGTTCGCCGTGGAGATCGGCGCAGGCGTCGTCGTCTACCATGCGGGCCGCTACGTGCCGGAGGAGACCTTCGCCATCCCCGGCCACGTGATCCTATCGCAGAAGGAGCAGGATACCCTGCTCGACCGCGAGGCCTGCGCCATCCGGGACCTCGCCGACGAGTTTCCCGACGTCTGCATCTGCATCGAGAACGCCCGACCTTACCTCTACCACTCCCCCTACTGCTACGGGGAAAACCCCAAGGCACTCCGGGACCTGGTCCTGAACATCTCCAAACCCAACGTGCGGGTCAACCTGGACACGGGCCACCTGTATATGGCCGCGAAGTTCTACGGCTTCGACCCCGTCGACGCGGTTTCCGACATGGCGCCTCTCATCGCGCACGCCCACGTGCACGACAACTTCGGCCTCTCCATCCACCACAACGAGAAACAGCAGACCCACCTCGTCCCCTTCGGGCGAGGCGACGCCCACATGCCTGTCGGCTGGGGAGAGATCCCCATCGGCGACCTGCTGGGCGCCTTCCTCGAGGGTTACCGGGGACTGCTGATCACGGAGCTGCGGAGCCGCTACTTCGATTCCACGGGCGAATCGGTGGCGAGCCTGCAGCGCATCGTGGCGGAACTCTGCAGCCGGGACGGCTGCCGATCCTTCGCGGCGCGGCACCGATGACCCGCCCCCCGGCCTTCCGCGTTGACAGCCGCCTCGCTTTCCCTTACTGTCGGGGTCGGAACATCAAGCCGCGAAAGCAGGGGGAATCCATGGCCGGAAAAACGAAAAAGACCGTCAATCTAGCTCTGCAGGGCGGGGGGGCCCACGGGGCCTTCGCCTGGGGCGTGCTGGATAAACTCCTCGAGGACGGACGGCTCCAGTTCGAGGGGATCTCGGCAACCAGTGCGGGCACCCTGAATGCCGTGGCCTACGGCTGGGGCACCATGCGCGGCGGGCCCGAGGGGGCACGACGGGCCCTCGAGGACCTGTGGCGGGAAGTGAGCAAGGCGGGCGCGCTGTACAGCCCGGTCCGACAGTGGCCCATGGAGAAATCATGGCCGGGCGCCGCGGCGCTCTCCGGCCTGACCTTCGGGCTGTTCAGCGCGTGGACAAGAGCGCTGTCGCCCTACCAGTTCAACCCCCTCGATTTCAACCCCCTTCGGGAGATGCTGTGCAACTGCATCGACTTCGAGGAACTCGTCCGTTGCGACTGCGTCGATCTCTTCGTCAGTGCGACGAACGTCCGCACGGGCCAGGTCCGCGTGTTCCGCAACGAGGAGATTACACCCGAGGTCGTTTTGGCTTCGTCCTGTCTGCCCAACCTGTTCCAGGCCGTGGAGATCGGCGGGGAGCACTACTGGGACGGGGGCTACATGGGGAACCCCTCGCTCTTTCCACTCTTCTACTACACTGAATCCCGCGACATCGTGATCGTCCACATCAACCCGATCGAGCGGGGCGAGGTCCCGAAAACGGCCATGGACATCGAGAACCGCCTCAACGAGATCACCTTCAACGCCTCCCTGCTGAAGGAGCTTCGCGCCATCGCCTTCGTCGTCAAGCTGCTCGAGGAGAAATGGATCCGCGACGAGTACCGGAGAAAGCTCAAGCACGTGCTCGTCCACTCCGTGAGGGCCGACGAGGCACTGAAGGATCTCGGGGTGGCCACCAAGTTCGTGAGCAACTGGGAGTTCCTGACGGACCTGCGCGACCGGGGGCGGGAGACGGCGGAGCGCTGGCTGGCCGAAAACTTTGACTGCCTCGGCAAGCGTTCCAGCGTCGACGTGCGGATGGAGTACCTCCAGCGCGGCGAAGACAAGCCGCTGGCCCGCACGACCTGATCGCCTCAAAACAAATCCCCCTCCATCCCCCTTTACATAAGGGGGACCCAGGGGGATTTCTATTGGCTGTAAGCGGTCGGCTGTCGGCTTCTTCCCCTGAAGCCTGTCCCCTTTCTTAAAGGAGGCGCGCTCCCATCTCGGCGACCAGAGATCGTTCCCCCTTGAACAGCGTCACGTGCCCGGCGATCTCCTCGTCCTTGAGGTGCTCGACGAGGTAGGTCAGGCCGTTGCTGCTGGCATCGAGGTAGGGGTGATCGATCTGCTCGGGGTCTCCCGTGAAGACGATCTTCGTGCCCTCGCCGACGCGGGTGATGAGCGTCTTGACCATGTGCGGCGTGAGGTTCTGCGCCTCGTCGCAGATGATGAACTGTTTGGGGATGCTCCGGCCCCGGATGTAGGCCAGCGCCTCCATCTCGAGAATCCCACGGTCCATGAGGTGCTCGATGATCCGGTGCGGCTCGGGGTTGCCGCTGAAGATGAACTCCAGGTTGTCGTAGATGGGCTGCATCCAGGGACGCAGCTTTTCCTCCTTGGAGCCCGGGAGGAACCCCAGGTCGTTGCCCAGCGGGATGACGGGCCGGGTGATGAGGAGACGCGAGTAGTTCTTCTGCTCCATGACCTTCTCGAGCCCGACGGCGATGGCCAGCAGCGTCTTGCCCGTCCCGGCGCGGCCCACGAGGGTCGCCACGCGGATCTGGTCGTTGAGGAGCAGCTCCAGCGCGAACCGCTGCTCCTTGTTGCGGGCCTTGATGCCCTGGTTGGTGCTCTCGCCGTGGACGAGCGCCCGCAATTCCCCTCGGAAATACCTCGCCAGGGCCGACTGGGACGACGAGACGTGATTCTTCAGCACGAAGAACTCGTGGGGCCTTGCGGGGCCCCGGCCGTTCATCACGAGGCGCCCTTCCTTGAAGAATGCGTCCATCTCCTCCGCCGTCACGTCGACGACGCCGGAGCCCGTGTACAGCTCGTGGTAGTTGACCTTGTCGTTGTAGAAGTCCTGGGCCGGAACGCCCATGACGTCGGCCTTGACCCGGAGGTTGAGATCCTTGGAGACGAGGAAGACCCGCCCGGGCAGCTGGCGGTTGAGGGTGCAGGCCACGGCGAGGATGCGGTTGTCCGTCTTGTGAGGGTCGAAGCCGGCGGGAAAGTCCGCCACGGCGTCCTGGTGGTTGAGTTCGATGCGCAGCCTCCCGCCCGAGGGCAGGGGCACGCCCGTCGACAGGCACCCCGACTCGCGCAGCTTGTCGAGCTCCTGGGAGACGACGCGGGCATTGCGGCCGATCTCGTCCTGCCGCCGTTTCTGGTTGTCGATCTCCTCGATGACGGCCATGGGGATCACGATCTGGTTGTCCTCGAAGGCAAAGAGGGCCCCGGGGTTGTGCAGCAGCACGTTGGTGTCCAGGATGTACGTTTTGATCATGCAGTCAGACTCCTTCGCCGCCGCGGGGACCGGATCCCCTTCCGCGCGCAGGAATCCCGGAAGGGGTTTGCCCCGATCGGGTTGCGGCAATAGTTGTCCTTCGGGATGGAACAGATGTCGGCCGAATTCGGGCCGGTAGGTAGGGTTCGCTGGGTTGATCCGATTGCAGGATGTCCTCCTGTCTATAACGCCGGTCCCTCCGGCGCTCGGATGGGGTGCACAAAATTCCTCTGAACAACTCTGTTAATTTATAGCGCCATCTCTTCCCCGAGTCAAGAGTTTCCTGCCCGCAGGCCGCTCTCGCCCGGCTTTCCGAAAGAACGGGCATTCCCGGCAGTCGCGCTTGCGACCGTGCCTCCCCGGGCCGGTACAAGGTCAAATCCGGTCCCGGTGGACGAAAAAGTCCATCGTCGAGCCCGTGACGCTGCTGCGCCCCGTGTAGAGGAAGAAGACGATCCACAGGCCTTGCAGCGAGAGGATCATGGCGGGGCTCCAGAGGATCCACAGGCCGGCCGCGAGGTCCACGGCCGCAGGGGCAGATGCGGGGACGAGCGCCGCCAGGGCCGCCGCGTAGAGGACGGCGGCGACATTCATCTTCTGGTAGGCCGAGATCCGGCCGTGCCCGCGGAAGTCCGCGCGGAGAAACTCGGAGAAGAAGCGCCAGGCCTGCGTCAGGACGACCGTCATCAGAAACGCCGCGGCGAACTGCGAGGCCAGGAACAGGACGGCCCCTGCGAGCCCTGCCGCGCTGTTCACCACAGCCGAGAAGGCCTGCACGGGAAGCACCTTCTGCCCGTCGAGGCCGCTTTCGTAGGCGATCTTCTTGGTCTTGCCCGTGAAAGTGAAGGACCAGCGCTCGAGGCGACCCCGCGCGGAGGGGCCGAAGTCCGAGAGCGGCCGGCCGTAGCAGCAGCCGAAGCTCACGCAGGCAAGCCTCCCCACGCCCTCGCCGAAGGCGTAGGCGACGGCAATGGCGGCCATCAGCGGGAAGACCGGCAACGGCCACCCCGACAGGGCTTCGACCCAGCGGACCAGGAACGGGGCGGCCAGAATGCCCACGAAGGAGGCCCCTCCGACAGTGAACGTGAAGCTCTTGCCCTCGATCAGCCGCGCGAGGAGCTTCGCCGCGGGAGCGCAGAGCCCGAGCACGGCGACGAGCACGGCGCCTGCCGCCGCGAGCGGCACGCCGACGGAGGCCGCCAGGACGAGGTAGACGGCGGCGGCGAGGACGTAGGCGCTCGCGCTGAAGAACCCGTACCAGGTCAGGTTCAGGCCCGCCCAGCGGCCGCTTGCGTGCTTGTGAAGGGGAACGGCGGCGAGGATCTGCCAGTTCTCCCCCGGCAGCGCGCGGAAGGCCCACCGGAACAGGGCGACGAGGATCAGGGTCAGAGCCGCGATGAAGATCGTTTCGGTCATGGGATCACCCTCCCGGGGGGTCGGGGTCCGGTCTTCACGGCCCGGCCGACGGCCGAGCGCACCTTCACGTCCGTCTCGGCCAGGGCAAGGCCGAACGCCCGCGTGAAGCGGCTTTCTGCCCGGCGGCTCCTGCTGTTGCGGACGAGATCGTCGCAGAATTCGACCCGGTCGCGCTGGAACAGGACGATGTCGGTGCTGCTCCCGGGCAGGTAGAGGCTCTTGGGGCAGCCCTTGCGAAGGAACATGCCCGGCCGGATCCGGACTGCGTGATGGTATCGTTCCTCGCTGTAGCACTGGTTGATTCCCCCGATCATCAGGGCCGCCACCTCGATCATGGCCACGAGGCCGGCCTGCGTGCCGCCGGGCACGTCGGTGTCGATGACCGTGACGACCCGCTTGTTCTTCGAGTAGGGGGTCACCAGGGCGATGACGGCTCCGGGGTTGCAGGAGTGGCATGCCCCGTCGATCTCGTAGTGGTCCGCGACGATTCCCGCCACGGGTGTGTGGTTGTAGTGATACTTTTCGGGTGTGAGCCTGCATATCAGGAAGTCGCCGTCACGGAAGGCGGCGATCCATTCTCCCTTGCTCGGGCCCAGGAGTTCCTCGTAGTCGAAGAACTTGCCCTTCACGCACAGGCCCGAGCATTCGGAGAAGGACCCGAGGAGGACCTTCGAGTCCGCCGGCGACACGACGGCCAAGGGGTCGCCGGGCATGGGCCGGCACTCCCAGTACCGGATCTTGCGCTCGAAGATCTTCCGGGGCGTATCCAGGGTGGCCGGGGGATCCAGGCACTCGCGCAGGTCGATCCCGCAGGAGCGGAGGAACCCGCCGCTGCCGGTGAGCCGCCCGCCGAGGAAAAGGTCGTAGTTCAAAAACCCGAGGATGGCGGACATCCGGGTTCCCGTGACGGCGCGAAAGAGGGCAGGCGCGCTCTCCCGGAGGGTCCCGTAGAGAAAGCGAATCACTCCGTCCCAGTAGAGTCGCTCCGTCTCGACCCTATTCGTTTCCCGCTCGATATACTGGTGGGTCGTGATCATGGATTCCATCCCCCGCAAGGGTGTGCCCGCATTCGGCCTTCACCAGGGCGATGTGGGCCAGCAGCACGTAGATGAGGCGCCGCAGGGTTTCCAGGGGAAGCCGATCCTCGAGCGCGTCTTCCCGCGTGCGGGCCAGGAACTCCGAAGGCCCCTGCCCGGCGAGCACGAACTGCAGGGCCCGGTGGACCGCCGGGGCGTATGAGGCCCGCCGGTCGGTCCTGGGCAGCTCCTCCGCCAGGAACCCGAGGGCCTCCTCCATGTGGCGCCTGCGCAGGTCCTCCCGGTACCAGCGCTCGGCGGCGCGGTTGAACTCGTCGCTGTCCATCTCGAAGGGGGACCGGACGCCCGCCGAGGCGCAGATGCCGCGTGTGATCTTCCCCTCCGCCGAGAGCGTCGCCGGCTCCTCGATCCTGCGGCGCAGGTCGTCCACGGTCCTGCGCAGCCCCATCATCTCGACGAGCCCGGCGGCATCCTCCTCGAGGATGCCGACGAGGGCCCTCCGGTACTCCCGGTTGTAGACCCTCAGGTAGCCCGGGTAGCGGCGGCTCGGGCGGACCCTCGCCGTCCGCGCGATGATCCGCTTCAGGAAGAGGTTCCCCGTGTCGGAACGGACGTAGAACGTCGGGATCCCCACGGCGGTCCCGAAGATCACCTGCCTGCGTTCGCTCTCGACGAAGGGGGCGTCGGGGATGTGGGCGTGGCTGACCCGGCCCTCGGCGATGTACTTCATCGCCAGCGCCGTGACGAGGTTCTGCAGGTTCACGGCCCGCGCCATATCGTCGCCGAAGCTTTCGAAGAGGCTGTACTGCCTTCCCTCGAAGCCGGAGAACCCCATCACGGACTGCTCGCGCAGTTTGTAGAGGAGGTACAGGGACATCTTCGTGCTGAAGACGCCGAGGTCGGCCAGGTCCTTCTTCAGGCGGTCGCTGTTGCCGATCGCGCCGTTGAGCGCCGGACTGCGCTCGGTGCTCATCAGGGAGACGAGGTAGTCGATGAGGCGGAAATCGGGCACGAAGTCGCCGCGGAGCCCCAGGACGGTGCCGAGAATCCGGTCGAGCCACTCGGGGCCGAAGGGGGTCACGGGCCGGCCGAAGAACTTGATTTTCGCCTTCTTCTTCCAGCGGCGCCAGAACATCCGCAGGTGCGTGTAGTCGATCTCGTGGGGCAGGTAACCCAGCACCCTCTCGGGGTGAAAATCGGCGAAGTCGATGCGATAGGGCGCGGCGCTGTAGGTCCCCACAAACAGCGGCATGAAGTGCTCCACGACCTTGATGGCGAGATCCCCCAGGTGCTTCTCGTGCAGCCGCGTGAAGCCGGTGCCGCTCTGGGAGAGCAGGGCTGTGAGCTTGCGGCTCCCGAGGCTCACGTGGGTGCCGTTGTTGGCGAGGCTGATGTTCGAGAGGTTGGGCAGAACGACCAGGTTGTTCGTGAGGATCCCCGCCTCGCGCAGCTTCTTGACGGCGTTGAGCTGGCTGCGGCTCAGCACCTCGTGGCACAGGTGCATGTAGTCGTACTTCGCCTCGCCACGGTCCCAGCCCGAAAGGCATGGGTTCATGAAGAGCTCGCGGTAGAATGCGTCGGAGATGCACTCGTTGAGCCGCTTCTGGCGGACCGGGGGGTGCGGCGACAGGAACACCATCGCCCTCTGCCCCGCTTCGCGCAGTCGGAATTTTTCGCCGGCCCAGGCCAGAAGCAGCTGGGTGAGCAGGAATCGGATCGCTGTCTCGGCGGCCACGGCCCGGCCCATGCCCCCCGAGGGGTGCAGGAGACACACGTAGAAGGAGTGGGTCTCGGGGGAAGTGTTGTCGCACAGGAAATGGTCCAGGAAGGCCATGCCCGCGTCGCGGATGGCCGGGGGCGTGTCCGACCGGTCGCTCACGACGTCGGCCAGCGCCAGCTTCAGCAGGTAGCTGATGGGCACGCGGATGTGTTCCTCGCCGTACTCCACGAAGCCGAACTTGTGGGCGTCGGAGCGAAGCCCCGCGGCGCGTTTCTTCTTGTCGGCCAGCAGGTCCGTCCGGAAGATCGCCTCGGCGGCGGGGCTGAGGGTACGCCGCGGAAAGCGGACCCAGCTGTTCTCCCAGATCCTCTCGAAGTCCCCGTCGAGATACTTCTCGAGATCGGCGACGGCCTTTCGCGGCGCGTCGCCGGAGGCTGCCCGGCGCAGGATGTTCGCATAGTAGTTCGACTGTTCGATCAGGAGCGGCAGGTCTACGTCCTGGCGTCTGCCGACGACGAGGGCCTGGAGCTCCGACTCGGCCCCAGCCGTCGTGTCCCCGACCGTGAACGGCAGCGTCTCGAGAAGGCCGTCGGGCGTGCGCCGGTCGATGCGCATTCGCCCCGCCGCCTCGTCGATCGATAGGTTCAGTTCCTGCACCACAACGGGCGCAACGGGGCCGGCGGACTCAAGCGTTTTGCTCAACCCTTTCTACCTCCCTTCCCTGTCTTGCGGGTTCTGGAGGGCGTCTCTCCGGTCCGCGGGGCTCAGGATATGACCCTCCTCCCCGCGGCATCTTCCCCTCTCTTGCACTCGATGCACACCGTCGCCGACGGGTACGCCGTAAGACGCCCGGCCGCGATTTCCTCGCCGCAGCGCTCGCAAACGCCGTACGTGCCCTTTTCGATCCGCCCGAGAGCCGCCCGGAGCGAAAGCAGCAGGGACCGGTCCCGCTCGCGGATCGCAAGCTCCGTGCTCGTGGCCGACTCGGACGCGGCCAGATCGTAGGAATCGGGCAGCGGTTCGTTCCCCTTCTTGAGACAATGGATACTGCGATCGATGCTGTCCTGCAGGGTGAGGATGCGCTCAACGAGAAGCTCTCTGAAGTGTTGAAGCTGTCGTTTCCCCATCGAGGGATATCCTCGTCCTCCGCGCGTCCCGCCGGGATGTGCGGGCATTGGCTCACGGGATGAACGATAATCCCTCTATATGAAGGGATTATGACGGGTTCGTGAAGATTCGGTGAAGATTGGGCGGGAGAGATCCCGGCCGTCAGCGCTCGGCGAACTTGTAGCCCACGCCCCGAACCGTGATGATGAACGCGGGAGTGTTCTCGTCGCCCTCGATCTGGGCCCTCAGGCGCCGGACGTGAACGTCGACGGTTCGCGGCTCGACGAAGGACTCGTCGCCCCAGACCTTGTCCAGGATCTGTTCTCGGCTGTAGACCCGGCCCGGGTTGCGGGAGAGAAAATGCAGAAGCTTGAACTCCGTGGGGCTCAGTTTCACTTTGCGTCCGTTGACGGTGACCTCGTAGGACTTCATGTCGATGCGGAGTCCCTTGAACTCGAGGATGTCCGGCTTCTCGGGTTGATTCGCGACGTCGGTTCGTCGCAGCAGCGCCTTGATGCGCGCGACAAGCTCCTTCACGCTGAAGGGTTTCGTGACGTAATCGTCGGCGCCCATCTCGAGGCCGAGGACCTTGTCGATCTCCTCGCCCCTGGCCGTGAGCATGATGATGGGCACCTGCGCCGTCGCCGGGTCGCGGCGCAGCCGCTTGCAGACCTCGAGCCCATGGATGCCGGGAAGCATGAGATCAAGGATGACGAGATCGGGCTTCTTGGAACCGATGAGCTGCATCGCCTTCTCCCCGTCATAGGCCTTCAGGACCTCGTAGCCCTCCTTTTCGAGGTTGAAAGACACGAGCTCCACGATGTCCTTTTCGTCGTCAACGATGAGTATCTTCAATGAACGGGCCCTGTCGTGATGATTGTGCTCAATGAGGATAACTCAAAAGATCTCTTCGAGCAACTCCTTCAAGTGACCCACGCGGACCAGTTCGATCGCAGCGGCCTTGGCGAGGCCCCGCAGCTGCGTCCGCGGCAGGACGCAGCGCGCGAAGCCCATGCGGGCCGCCTCGCGGATCCGGTCTTCCATCCGGTTGATCCCGCGGATCTCGCCCGTGAGCCCCACCTCGCCGAAGACGACCGTCTTCGGGTCCACGGGCCGGTCCAGGAAACTCGACGCGACGGCCGCCACGACGCCCAGGTCCACGGCCGGCTCGGCAAGCCGCACCCCGCCGGCGACGTTGACGAAGATGTCGTGGTTGCCCAGGTGCAGGCCGCCGATCTTTTCCAGCACCGCCACCAGGACCGAAACGCGGTTTCCATCGACGCCGATGGCCGTGCGCCGGGGCATGCCGAAGCTCGTGCCCGCCACCAGGGCCTGGATTTCCACGAGGATGGGCCGGGTGCCCTCGATGGCCGCCGCCACGACGGATCCGGCCATCCCCTCAGGCCGCTCCGTGAGAAAGTACTCCGAGGGGTTCGAAACCTCCACGAGCCCGCGGTCGCGCATCTCAAAAACGCCGATCTCGTTGGTGGGACCGAAGCGGTTCTTGATTCCGCGGATGATGCGGTAGGAGTGCCCCGAATCGCCCTCGAAGTAGAGAACCGTGTCCACCATGTGCTCGAGGACCTTGGGACCGGCGATGGAGCCGTCCTTCGTGACATGCCCCACGAGAAAGACGGGGATCCCCGTCTTCTTCGACATGATGATCAGGCGCTCCGAGGCCTCCCGGACCTGCCCCACGCTCCCGGGGGCCGAGGAGAGCAGAGAGCTGTAGACCGTCTGAATGGAGTCGACGACGACGGCCTCGGGGGCCGCCTCCTTGACATAGCGGAGGATGCTCTCCAGGGCCACCTCCACCAGGACGTAGAGGTTCTTCGAGGAGGCGCCGATCCGGTCGGCCCGCATGCGGATCTGGCTGGCCGACTCCTCGCCCGAGACGTAGAGGACCTTTCTCCCGCCCGAGGCGAGGCGGTGCAGGACCTGCAGCAGCAGCGTCGACTTGCCGATGCCCGGGTCCCCCCCCACGAGGACGGCCGAACCGGCCACGATGCCCCCGCCGAGGACCCGGTCCATCTCCCCGATGCCCGTCTTCAACCGGGCCTTCTCGTCGGCCTCGACGGCGTCGATGGGCCGGGGCTTCTCGCCCAGTTGGTACTCCGGGGGCACCCGGGAGTCCTTCGGCCCGGTCGGCTCCTCGGCAAAGCGGTTCCACTCGCCGCAGCCGGGACACTTTCCGACCCACTTGGGCGACTCGTAGCCGCAGTTCTGACAGAAGAAGGCGGTTTTCTGCTGTTTTTTCATAGGATTGGGCTTAAGGCGAACGGCGGAGGGCATAGGGCCGATGGAACGAAAAGTCTTTTGTGCTTCCCTTCTCCCGAAGCCTTACACCTTCTGCCTTCTGCCTGTTGTTCGTATAGGTTTTTCCGGCTTCCGTCAACACCAAAGGGTCCCGAAACGGGCCGGAGGGCCTCGGAAATCGCTTGTCAATCTTGATGTTTTCTGATAAGGAAACCTTTTCCGATTTTCGACTGGAAGGTGAGTCCCCATGCAGCACAACCCCAATTTCAGCTCCGGCCCCTGCAGCAAGAGACCCGGCTGGAGTCTCGACGCGTTGAAAGACGCCGCCCTGGGCCGCTCCCACCGCTCGGCGCTGGGCAAGGCCAAGCTGGGCGAGGCGATCGCCCGCAGCAAGAAACTCCTCGGCGTTCCCGACGATTACCTGCTTGGGATCATGCCGGGCTCCGACACGGGCGCCTTCGAAGCCGCCATGTGGACGATGCTCGGCCCCCGGCCGGTCACCGTGCTCGTCTGGGAGAGCTTCAGCGGCGAGTGGGCCAAAGACATCCAGAAGGAACTGAAACTCAAGCCCACCGTCCTCGAGGCCCCCTACGGGAAGCTGCCCGACCTCAAGGCCGTGGACTGGAAGAGCGACGTCGTCTTCGTGGCCAACGGCACGACCAGCGGCGTGAAGATCCCCAACTGGGACTGGATCCCCGCAGACCGCGAGGGGCTCTCGATGTGCGACGCCACGAGCGCCGTCTTCGCCATGCCCGTGGAGTGGTCGAAGGTGGACGTCCTCACCTACTCCTGGCAGAAGTGCCTCGGCGGCGAGGCGGCCCACGGGGTCCTGGTGCTGAGCCCGCGCGCCGTGGCCCGGATCGCGGCCTACGACCCGCCCTGGCCCCTGCCCAAGGTCTTCCGTATCAAGAAGAAGGGCGCCGTGGACAGGGCCATCTTCGACGGCGACACGATCAACACGCCCTCGATGCTCTGCGTCGAGGACTACCTCGACGCCCTGACCTGGGCCGAGTCGATCGGCCTCGAGGGCCTCTTCCGGCGCAGCGAGGCGAACCTGAAGGTCGTCGAGGACTGGGTCGTCGGGCGCGACTGGATCGACTTTCTCGCCGAGGACAAGGCCACCCGCTCCAACACGTCCGTGTGCCTGAAGGTCGTCAGCCCGAAATTCAAGGCCCTGGGACAGAAGGAGCAGGGCGACTTCATCAAGGCCGTGGCGGGCCGGCTGAGCAAGGAAGGCGCGGCCCACGACGTGAGCGCCTACCGCGACGCCCCCCCGGGGTTCCGCCTTTGGTGCGGGCCCACGATCGAGCCCGCGGACGTCCGGCAGGCCCTCGAGGCCCTGGAGCGGGTCTACCTGCAGAACATGCAATAGGCGACCGGGCTTGTGCGGCAGGCCCGCACGAAAGACGACATGACGGCACAACGGAAAGGGAAGAAGAACATGAAGAGGGTTTTGGTCAGCGACACGCTGTCCCCGGAGGGGATCGAGATCCTGAAGAACACGCCGGGCATCGAGGTGGACGTGCAGACGAGCCTGACGCCCGACGAGCTCAAGGGAATCATCAAGGACTACGACGGCCTCGCGATCCGCAGCGCCACCAAGGTCACCAAGGAGATCATCGAGCGGGCCGAAAAGCTGAAGGTCGTGGGACGGGCCGGCATCGGGGTGGACAACGTGGATGTCAACGCGGCGAGCAAGCGCGGCATCGTCGTCATGAACACCCCGGGCGGCAACACGATCACCACGGGAGAGCACACGATCGCCATGCTCTTCGCCCTGGCGAGGCAGATCCCGCAGGCCACGGCCTCGATGAAAGGCGGCAAGTGGGAAAAGAACAAGTTCATGGGCAGCGAGGTCTACAACAAGACCCTCGGCATCATCGGCATCGGCCGGGTGGGCACCATCGTGGCCGACCGTGCCCAGGGCCTCAAGATGAACGTCATCGCCTACGACCCCTTCCTGGCCCCCGAGACGGCCGAGAAGATGGGCATCATGCTGGTCAGCCTGGACGAGCTGCTGAAGCGCTCGCATTTCATCTCCGTGCACACACCGCTCACGAAGGACACGAAGAACCTCCTGAACGCCTCCGCCATCGCGAAGATGCGCGACGGGGTCTTCATCGTCAACTGCGCCCGCGGCGGCATCGTCAACGAGAGGGACCTGCTCGACGCGCTCAACTCCGGCAAGGTGGCCGGCGCAGCGCTCGACGTCTTCGAGGAGGAACCCACGAAGAACAAGGACCTGGTGAACCACCCCAACGTCATCTGCACGCCCCACCTCGGGGCGGCCACCGACGAGGCCCAGCGCAACGTGGCGATCGCCATCGCCGAGCAGATCGCCGATTTCCTGACGAAGGGCGAGATCCGCAACGCGATCAACTTCCCGTCGGTGAGCGCGGAGCTGCTCACGCACATCCAGCCCTACCTGACGCTCGCGGAGAAGCTGGGCACCTTCGAGGCCCAGATCGTCAAGGGGGGCATCGAGGAGGTGGCCGTCGAGTACGCCGGCGACATCGTCAACTACAACGTGGCACCGCTGACGATCGCGCTGCTCAAGGGGCTGCTGACGCCGATTCTGAACGCCAACATCAACTTCATCAACGCCCCCTTCATCGCCAAGGAGCGCAACATCAAGGTCGTCGAGTCCAAGTCCAGCGAGGTGAAGGACTTCACGAGCATGATCTCCGTCACGATCAAGACGACGGAGGAGAAGAGCTTCGCCGCCGGGGCCATCTTCGGCAAGCAGGACCCCCGCATCGTGCGGATCGAGAAGTTCTCCATGGAGGTGATCCCCG
>JAGPKU010000119.1 GCA_018053845.1 Syntrophobacterales bacterium | reverse complement strand
TGGATCGGCCGATGAGCTCCGAGGCCTTGCGGCCGAAGACGCTCTCGACGCCGTTGTTGGCGAAGATGATCCGCCGGTTGCGCAGGCCGATGACGGCGTGCGGGATCGCGTCGAGGATGGAGGCCTCCAGGGCCTCGAGCTCCGCCAGCTGGGTCCGGGCCTTGACCTGCCGGGTCATGTCCATGGAGTTGCCCAGGACGGCCCGCTTGCGGCGGTAATGGATGGGGGTGACCGTCTCGGCGATCCAGCGCACATCGCCGTCCCGGCCGATCGTCATGAACTCGTAGGGGTGGGTGCGCTTGCCCTTGAGCATGGCGATCGCGTTCTTCCGGACCCGCTCGCGGTGATCGGGGTGGACGAGGCTCATGGAGTCCATCCCGATGAGCTCGTTGCGGTTGTAGCCCCAGTAGCGGGCGGCGTGCTCGTTGACGAACCGGAATTTCCCATCCTGCAAAACGTAGATGCCCGCGCGCGAGGACCGTTCCAAGCTGCGGTAGAGGCCTTCCTCGAAGAGGCAGTCGGTCTCGGAGCGCTTCAGCTCATCGATCTGCTTTCGCAGGTCCGCCAGCTCGAGGATCAGCTGTTCCCTGGACTTGACACGGGCCATGGTCACCTTTCCGAAAAACCCTTCGTCTGTGTCGAATCGTTTAGTACGGTCGGGCACCGTTGTCAAATGCTTCGCGAGCCGGCGCCCGCCCTCCGGGCCGCTCCCCGGCGCGCCGCGCGGGGCCTTCGGAGGCCGTCGCGAAGCCCGCACAATCCCCGCTGGAGGCCGTCTTAGGGCCCATCAGACATCCGCCGATGCGCCCCTCAGCCGACGTCTGAACGAGACGTCCACAGTTGTCTGATCCCACTTTCAGACCCTCTCCGATTTTTTTCGGGACCCGGTTGCGCTAGGGTGGCACCGTACCCAGCAAGAAACGGCGGATCCCGAAGGAGACGCGAAGACCATGACAGGCAGGTTGCCGGCAAGAGCGAAGACGGACATGACCCCCCTGGCGCCCCTGACGGGAGGACGCACCGCGCAACTCCCCGGCGATCCGGCCGGCCGCCCCTATTACCCGAACAGGGGGCCGGTCATGTTCCGTTGAGACGGCAACCGCAAGGAGGCTGTCCGATGAAGGCGAAAGAGCCCAAACAGAACGTCAAGAAGCAGCCGGAGGCCGGGAAACCGGCCGTGCGCAGAGACTGGTACGACCCGATGAACTTCCCGCTCATCGTGAACCGCTACCTGTAGCGGTCCCGGGGAGCCGAGGCCAGGAGGACGCCATGAAAACGAAGGAAGTCCGCGCGGACCGGCAGCAGAGCGTCAGGCAGCAGGGCAAACAGGACGTCAAGTACTGGATCGACCCCTTGATCTACCCCGGCACGATGGGCCGGTATGCCTGACAGGCCCGGGAGCGAGAGGCGAAGAGCCGAAGAGGCGAAAAAACCCGAAGAGAGCCGAAGATTCCTCAAGTCAGTCATGTCGTATTCTGCAACGCGTCACTGACTATCTCCTTGACATTCGTTTGCGGGCGGGGGTCGCCCCGCCCGCAAACGGGTGGAGACGGGAGGCGGAACCGGCGGCAAGCGGAATCACCGGGGCAGCGGCGCCCGCAAGGGAGGAACCGGTGGCGAAGGCAGGGAAAAATCCCGCTCAGACCAGGATCCGAGAAGAGGACTGGAATCGATATGTCGACGCCGTCCGCCGGGAAGCCGGCCGGGGGCGCGACGAGAAACGCACAGAGAAACAGGACGAAGCAAAAGGAGCAAGACCATGACGAGAACGGCGGACAAGACCGGCAAAGCCGGCAAGAAAGCGGAAAAGTATGATTCGTTAACGCTCATGAAGGACATCGAGAAGGACATTCTCGAGGGCATCCTCGAGAACCAGGTGCCCTGATTTTCTCTCCCGCTCGGCAACGAGTCCACAGCAGTCCGAAGAAACCCCCGCCGTCTATCTCGGCGGGGGTTTCCCCTTCTTACTCACCATTCACCCTCTCACCCCGCCGCCTCCAAGGCCGAGAAGGCCGCCTCGGCGATGCCCGCGGCGTCGATCCCGAAATGCCCGTAGAGATCGGCCCGACTGCCCGCCTGCCCGAAGCGGTCCACCCCCAGGCTCGCCGCGCGCGAGCCGAAGACGCTCCCCAGCCACGCCAGCGAGTGCGATGCCCCGTCCTGCACCGTCACGATGGGGGCCCGCCGCTCCTCCGGCGGCATCAGTTCCTCGAGGAGGCCCTGCCCCGCCTGCCCCTGGCGTTCCCGCGCGAGGGCCGCCTGCCACTGACCGTAGAGCCGCCGGGGGCTCGAGACGCCCAGCACGTTGACACGCACCCCTTCCTTCTCCAGCATGGCCGCCGCCTCCATGGCCTCCGGGACCAGCGCGCCCGCCGCGGCCAAAAATACCAGCGGCGCCGCGGCGTCGGTCATCCCCCCGTCGCGCCAGTCGCGCAGGCGGCAGGCCCCGGCCAGCACCTGGGCCCGCAGCGCATCTTCCCCCAGCCGCTTCAGGGCCGCGTGCATCAGCCCCTGGTCCACGGGTTTCGTGGAGAGCCGCAGGTAGGTCGAGCGGCCCGAGGCCCGGTCGCAGCACTGCCGGATCGCCTCCAGCATGATCCACTTGAGCTCCAGGGCGAAGCAGGGCTCCCAGTAGTCCAGGTTGGGCAGCTCCGTCCCCAGTGAAGGCGTCACCGTCGACTGGTGCGAGCCCCCCTCGGGCGACAGGGTCACGCCGGAAGGGGTCCCGGCGAAGATGAACTTCGAGCCCGAGTACAGGCCGTAGATCAGGGCGTCGAGGCCGCGGCACACGAAGGGGTCGTACACGGTGCCCACGGGGACGAGGTCCACGCCCGTCAGCTCCTTCGAGAGCCCCATCATGGAGAGCATCATGAAGAGGTTCATCTCCGAGATGCCCAGCTCGATGTGCCGCCCCCGGGGCGAGCGGTGCCACCGGAGCAGCCGGTAGACCTCGGCGTCCTCGTAGTCCTTCTCCTCGCGGGGGGAGAAGACACCCGTCTTGTTGATCCAGCCCGCCAGGTTCGTCGAGATGGAGACGTCGGGGGACGTCGTCACCATGTGCCTTGCCAGCGCGGGCACGTCGGCAAGATGGATGAGAAGCCTACCGAAGGCATCCTGGGTGCTCGTCAGGGGCGGTGAAGGCAGGCGGATGTCGGGCGGGACGTCCTCCGCGGCCAGCGGGACGGACGGGGTTTCGCCCCCGCCGTAGAGCACAACCGCCCGCTCGGCGCAGAGCCGCCCCTCGGGGGAGCCCGCATCGAAGAGCGGCCAGTCGTCGCCCACCGGGATGCCGCAGGCGGCCCGCAGCCCCTCGATCTGCTCCGGGCTCATCAGCTGGGCGTGGTTGAGGGGATGGCCCGCCAGGGGCAGGCCCCAGCCCTTGATCGTGTAGGCGAAGAGGATCGTGGGACGCCGGTCGTCCACCTCGGCGAGCCTCGCGATGAGCTCCTCCATGTCGTGCCCGCCCAGGTTGGAGAGCAGCGCCGGCATTTCGGCGTCGGGGATATCGGCCAGCAGCCGCTCCAGCTCGTCGCGACCCTGCCCCTTCTCCCCCAGCAGGCTGCGGCGGATCTGCGCCCCGTCCTGTCGGATCAGGGCCTGGTACTCCTCGTTGGCCATCCGGTCGATGCGGCGGCGCAGGGCCTCGCCCCCCGGCTGCCCGAAGAGCGTCTGGAGCCTCCGCCCGTACTTCGCCTCCAGGACCTGCCAGCCCAGGTCCTCGAAGAGCCGCTTGAGGCGGGCGGCCCGGATGCCGGGCACGACCCTGTCGAGGCTCTGGCGGTTGAGATCCACGATCCACAGCAGGTTGCCCAGCCCCTGCAGGGAGTCGTCCAGGAGGGCCTCCCAGACGCTGCCCTCGTCCAGCTCGGCATCGCCCAGAAGGGCCACGAAGCGCCGCTGCGGCAGCGGCCCGAAGTGCGCCCCGGCGTAACGGTAGACGGCGGCGGCAAAGGCGGGGGCCACGGCCCCGAGGCCCACGGAGCCCGTCGAGAAGTCGACCGCGTCGGGGTCCTTCGTCCGGCTGGGGTAGGGCTGGAGGCCCCCGTAGGCGCGCAGCTGCGTCATGTAGGGGCGCGGGAGCCGCCCCAGCAGGTACTGCACGGCGTGGAAGGCGGGTGAGGACTGGGGCTTGACGGCGACCCGGTCGCCCGGCCTGAGCCAGTGGAAATACAGGGCCGTCAGGATCGAGACGATGGAGGTGGAGGAAGCCTGGTGGCCGCCGATCTTCGTGCCCTCCGGGTTGGGCCGCACGTGGTTGGCGTAGTCGATCATGCGGCTGGCGAGCCACACGATACGCCGCTGGACGGCGTCGAGGGCCTGGACTCGTTCGGGGGGCAGGGGCGGGGTTGCCCGGGGGGGGTTCTTCTGCTTCGCCGCCGCGATCATGGGTTACCTCCTCGCTGAGGCAGGGAAAAGGTACGCGGGCGCCGCGGCCTCGGGCTGCGGGGGATGGTCCCCCACGAAAAAAGGCCGCCGAGGCGGCCAACGTATCGGTGAGAATACGGTTGTTATCCTGGTGGAGCTGAGGGGAGTCGAACCCCTGGCCTCTTGAATGCCATTCAAGCGCTCTCCCAACTGAGCTACAGCCCCATTCAAAAGAGGTATCCGTTTAGCACACGCATCTCGGCGTTGTCAAATACAATTTTCTTGACTTTGAAGGCCCCGAATTGATAATCGGAACCCACACGCCGGAGTGGTGAAACTGGTAGACGCAGGGGACTCAAAATCCCCCGCCCCCTGGGGGCGTGACGGTTCGATTCCGTCCTCCGGCACCA
>JAGPKU010000118.1 GCA_018053845.1 Syntrophobacterales bacterium | reverse complement strand
CAATACTTTTTTTCCGTCCCCTTGCCGCGCCTCCCCCCGAGGACCCTTTCGGCCCGTTTCTTGCTCGCCTGGATTGTCTGAACCGGCAATCTGTGATAGACATGAACGCCAAGGTTTTGGAGCCGCTGATGAACCGTACCATCTTCAGGGAATACGACGTCCGGGGACGGGTCGAACAGGACCTTCAGCCCGATCTCGTCGTGAAGCTCGGCCGCGCCATCGGCACCTACGCCTCGGAACACGGGGTCCGGACGATGAGCCTCGGCCGGGACTGCCGCCTGAGCTCCCCCGCCCTCTCGGTCCGCATCAAGGAAGGCCTCCTGGCCTCGGGCATCGACGTCATCGACATCGGCATTTGCGCCACGCCGATCCTGTATTTCTCCGTCCGCCACCTGAAGACGGGGGGCGGCGTCATGGTGACGGGCAGCCACAATCCGCCCGAGTTCAACGGGTTCAAGATCTGCGTGGGTCCCGACACGATCTACGGCGGCGAAATCCAGGCGCTGCGGCGGATCATCGAGGAAGGTTCGTTCCGTTCGGGAAGCGGCACGGCCTCAAGCCGGGACATCTCGAAGGCCTACCTGGACCACATCTACGAAAACGTTACGGTCCGCCCCGGCCTGCGGGTCGTCCTCGACGGCGGAAACGGGGTGGGCGGGCACTTCGCCGTGCCGCTCTTCGAGCGCTTCGGCTGCGAGCTGCACGGCCTCCACGTCGAAATGGACGGCCGATTCCCCAACCACCACCCGGACCCGACGGTGCCCGACAACCTGCGCGAGCTCATCGTGCAGGTGCGTCAGAGGAAGGCCGACGTGGGGATCGCCTTCGACGGGGACGCCGACCGGATCGGGGTGGTCACCGACCAGGGGGACATCCTCTGGGGGGACGAGCTGCTGCTGCTCTTCGCCCGCTTCATCCTTCAGGAAAGGCCCGGGGCCGCCGTCATCGGCGAGGTGAAATGCTCCCAGCGCCTCTACGACGACATCGCGGCCCACGGCGGCCGGCCCATCATGTGGAAGGCGGGACACTCGCTGATCAAGGGAAAGATGAAGGAGGAAAAGGCGGTGCTCGCCGGCGAGATGAGCGGCCATCTCTTCTTCGCCGACCGGTATTACGGCTACGACGATGCGATCTACGCCGCCGCGCGCCTCCTCGAGATCCTCTCCCGGACGGACCGCAGGCTCAGCGAGATCCTCGCCGATGTCCCGAAGACGGTCACGACGCCGGAGATCCGCATCGACTGCCCCGACGAGATCAAGTTCGACGTCGTGCGGGACGTGACGCAGAAGTTCCGGGAGGATTACCGGATCATCGACACCGACGGGGTCCGGATCCTCTTTGCCGACGGCTGGGGTCTCATCCGGGCCTCCAACACCCAGCCCGTGCTCGTCCTGCGCTTCGAATCGTCCACGGCCGAGACGCTCGAGCAGATCCGCACCGTGACGGAACGGGAGCTGCAGAGCGTCCTGTCCCGCTACCGCACGTGACCCCGAGGGATCCCCGATGAACCGGATCACGGCATTCGCGCTCTGTCTGGCCGCCCTGCTGTCCCTGCCGACTGTGTCGGCGGCCGATGAGGTTCGCCTGAAGAACGGCGATCGCCTCACGGGCAAGCTTGTCCGATGGGAGAAGGAGCGCCTCCTCCTCGACACGGAGTACTCCGAGCAGCGCATCCAGCTCGACGAGGAGCAGGTCGAGTGCGTGTCGACCGACCAGGACGTGGGAGTCGTCCTCAAGACCGAGGAGTTCTTTGTCGGCAGGGTACTGTGCCCCGCACCGGGCAAGTTCCAGGTTTCCAGCCCCACGGTGGGACTCCTGAAGGAGATGCCGCTTGCCGACCTCAAGGCGATCAACCCCGCCGTCTACCGGGGCTATTTCAACCTGGGCGGCAATCTCACCAGCGGCAACACCGATACGAAGGCCCTGAACCTGGCCACCCTCTTCCAGGTCAAGACGAAGCGACACCGCTTCACCGCAGAGGCCAAGTTCAACTACGGCGAGTCCGACGGGGACACGACGGTGCGCAACGGGACGGGGTTCCTCAAGTATGACTTCTTCCAGACGGAAAAGCTCTACACCTACGCCGCGGCCCTGCTGGAGCGCGACGACTTCGCCAACCTGAACCTGCGGGCCACCCAGGGTCTCGGCCTGGGCTGCCAGTTCTACGACACGCGCCGTACGAATTTCTTCGTCGAGCTGGGCATCTCCTATTTCAACGAGGACGTCAAGGTGGGCGACGACAAGAGCGGGGCCTCGGGCCGCTGGTCCGCGGCCTTCGACCACGAGCTGATCCCGCGCTGGCTCAGGGTGTTCCACTTCCAGGAGGGCTACTATACTCCGGACTCCAGCTCCTGGTACTGGCGGGCCGACCAGGGCCTGCGGGTGCCCCTGCTGCGCGACATCTACGCCCTCTTCGAGGTCGACTTCAAGTACAACAGCAAGCCCGGCGACGGCAAGAAGAACAACGACACCTTCGTCATCCTCGGGCTGAGTTACGAGTATGCATACTGGTAAGCGAATCCCCGTCCCCCTGGTCGCCGTATTGCTTGCGGCCGCCCTCGCGCTGTCGCCCGGGGCCGCCTCTGCGAAGGACCCCCAATCACCTCGGCTCAAGAAGATCCTCGTGGGCAAGACGGCCCTGTGGGTCGAGGTGGCCGACACCCTGGAGAAGCAGGAGCGCGGCCTCATGTTCCGCCGCTCCCTGCCGGAGAACGAGGGGATGCTCTTCGTCTACCGGGAACCCATCGAGCTGAGCTTCTGGATGCGCAACACCCTCATCCCGCTCGACATCGCCTTCGTGGGTGCCGACGGCGTCATCCTGAACATTCACCAGGCCCACCCCCTCGACGAGAGCGTCCTGTACCGCTCGGCGGGGGCCGCCAAGTACGTCATCGAGACCAATCGGGGCTGGTTCGCCCGCCACGGGATCGGGCCCGGGGACAAGGTCACCCTGGGCCGCTGAGGCGGACCGCCGGCCCGGAAACGCGGCATGAAAAAAGAGGCGCAGGGGACTGCCGCCTCTTTTTCATTCGAGCGATGGGCCGCACCGGGGCCGCCGGTCCCTACTCCTTTTTCGCTTTCTTCGACTCTTTCTTCTCGGCGGGCAGGCGGGAACGCCACAGGGAGAAGAAGGCCTGCGCCTGCTCCGTCACGAAGGAGGACCACTCCTTCATGAACGTCTCCGAGATCTCCGAGAGGCTGCCCATGGCCGAGTCGGGCTTGTCGCCCTCCGTCATGGCGGATCTGCAGGTCTCGCCCATCTTCTGCATGCTGTCCACCCAGGCCCGGCAGACCTTCGAATAGCCTTCGAACCAGCTCTTCGAAAATTGCATGAACTCGTCGCCGGCGGCGGGAGCCGAACCGGACGGCATCGCGGTGAACATCTTCTGCCACTGCGCGAAGGCGTCCTCCCACGCCTCCTTTCCGGGGGCCTGGCCCCCCATGCCGAACATCTTGAAGGGCTGCGTGTACATCTCGAACAGGTCGTTGTAGGAGCCGCCGAAGGCCTCCGTCCATTTCTTGAGCAAGTCGTCGGGCTTCTCCGCGGACGACCCCTCGCCGACTTCCGTCCAGGCCCGGCTCATCCGGTTGTACATCGCCATCCCCTTGGTCATCATCTCGAGTGAGTCCTTGGACCACTTCGCGTAGAAATCGGTCAGGGGCTTCATCCGGTCGGCCTTCTCGCTCGCCATAAATCACCTCCTTGTGAATGGTTGACAGACCGCCGCCCGCGTTCTTTCCCGATCGGGAAGATCGGACCGGCCTGGTCGCGCTGCAGGAACCGGTTTCGGGGTTTACCGGAATGTTTGGGGGGGAACGCGCCGAAGGTTGCCCCGTCCGGGCATCCGGATCGGGAACCGTGCCTCACGGAGTACCGTACGCTTGCCATTTTGGGAATTACACGTCATACGCCTGTTCGTCAACAAAAAAGTACTCTGCGCAACCGGAACCGACGCCTGCGAGCGCGTCAAAAAAAGGCTGCAGCAAGCTGCAGCCCTCCTTCATCCTGGTCGGGGCGGCAGGATTTGAACCTGCGACATCATGCTCCCAAAGCATGCGCGCTACCGGACTGCGCCACGCCCCGTCTCTTTGAGGAGAAGGTTTGAAGTTGAGAAGGTGAGAAGGTTGGCAACGCTCACCTGACGTGGATCTTCGATTCTTCCGACCTTCTCGCCTTCTTGCCCTCCTACCTTCTTACCCTCTGTTGTTCCAACCACTCCCGGAACTTCGCGAAGGCCCGGCCGCGGTGGCTGATGCGGTTCTTGACCTCCGGCGGCAGTTCCGCGGCTGTCAGGCCCTGCCCCGGGTCGAGAAAGAGGGGGTCGTAACCGAATCCCATCGTTCCCCTGGGCTCGAAGAGGATCTCGCCCCGCCAGGCGCCCTCGAAGGACTCGCTGCTCCCGTCGGGACTGAAGAGCACGAGTACGCAGCGGAATGCAGCCCCCCGCTTCCCTGCGGGCACTCCCTCGAGGGCCTTCAGGAGCTTTGCGTTGTTGTCCGCATCCGTTGCTTCCGGCCCCGCATACCGGGCCGAGCGGATGCCCGGCTCGCCCCCGAGGGCGTCCACCTCGAGGCCCGAATCGTCGGCCAGCACGGTCTCCGAGATGCGCCGGGAGACCTCGCGGGCCTTCTTCCGGGCGTTTTCCAGGAAGGTCCTTCCGTCTTCCTCCACCTCGGGGACCCCGGTGAAGTCCTTCAGCGAAAGGACCTCGACCGGAAGATCGCGGAGCATGTGCCGCAGCTCCCGGAGCTTCCCCTCGTTTCTCGTGGCCAGTACGATTCGG
>JAGPKU010000117.1 GCA_018053845.1 Syntrophobacterales bacterium | reverse complement strand
TATATTGAAATCAAAGGAAAAGGCCGGAATACCTGGGGTTAGCTGAAAGTCAATTTCTTGCATTCAAGTCCCGGCTTCGGCACCATGCATCCGACCAGGGGGTTGGCCCGGCCGCGGGTCAACCCCCTGTGCGTTGCGGTTGACTTTTCCTTGACACCGGCCGGGCGGGCGGCTATGGAAGCAGTCGGGCCCCCGTACACCGGGGCCGCGGCGCAGGCAGGGCCGTCCCGGGGAAACCAACAGCGCGGAAAACGACGGAGTCGACCGATGAGATCCTACGTTGTGTTTTCATCCATGGGGCCCGATCGTCCGGGCCTGGCGAGGCAGATCGCGGAATTCTTCACGGCGCGGGGCATCAACATCGAGCGCTCCCGCGGCTGCGTCCTGGGGGGGGAGTTCGGCATGGTCATCCTCACCTCGGGCAGCACCGACGACATCGAGCGGCTCATCCGGGACCTCGACAGCCTGCGCGAAAAGACGGGCCTCGAGATCCACGTCCGGAAGACCAAGGCGCCTCTGCACCGGGAGGTCGCGCCGTCGATCCCCTACAAGCTCATCGCCACCGCCATCGACCGGCCGGGGATCATCCACCAGATCTGCAAGGCCCTCCACAGCCGGGGCATCAACATCGACGACATCGCCACCAACGTGGACAGCAACCCCGTCACGGGCGCCAATGTCTTCCAGATGGTCTGCTACTTCTCCCTGCCGCCGGCCGTGAAGATCCTGGATTTGAAAAACGACCTCAACCGCATCGGCGACGAGTCGAACATCGACATCCGCTTCGACGCGGTGATCAGCAAGTAGGCCCATGACCCCAAGCGACCATCGCCTGCCGGCGACGAGCCTCAAGCCGATCGTGGACATCGCGGCCTCCCTCGGGCTTGCGGAAGAGGACCTGGAGCCCTACGGCCGCTACAAGGCCAAGGTCCGGCTGGAGGCGATCCGCCGCTTCCCGCGGCGCCCCGGCGCCGCCCTGATCCTCGTGTCGGCCATGACCCCCACGCCCGCCGGCGAGGGGAAGACCACCGTCTCCATCGGGCTGGCCCAGGCGCTGGCCCGGCTGGGGAAGGCCACCATCGCCGCGCTGCGGGAGCCGTCGCTGGGACCCGTCTTCGGCATGAAGGGCGGCGCCACGGGCGGGGGTCTCTCGCGGGTCCACCCGGTGGACGACATCAACCTGCACTTCACCAACGACTTCCCCGCCGTGGAGAGCGCCCACAACCTGCTGTCCACCCTGGTGGACAACTCGGTCTACCACGACAACCCCCTGAACCTCGACCCGCGGAAGATCACCTGGCGACGGGTTCTCGACATGAACGACCGCTTCCTGCGGGACATCGTCATCGGCCTCGGCGGCTCTGTCAACGGCGTCCCCCGGGAAACGGGGTTCGACATCGTTCCCTCCAGCGAGATCATGGCCATCCTGTGCCTCTCGCGTTCCTACGCAGAGCTCAAGCAGAAGATCCGGAAGATCCTGGTGGGGTACACCCGCGACGACCGCCCGGTGATGGCCGGCGACCTGAAGGTCGAGGGGGCCGTCACGGCGCTGCTGAAGTACGCCCTGCTGCCGAACCTGGTCCAGACCACGGAGCACGTCCCGGCCGTCGTCCACGGCGGCCCCTTCGCCAACATCGCCCAGGGGACCAACAGCATCCTCGGCACCGATCTGGCGCTCCGCCTGGCCGATTACGTGGTGACCGAGGCCGGCTTCGGGTTCGACCTGGGCGCGGAGAAGTTCTTCGACATCGTGGCCCCCTACGGCGGCCTGGAGCCGCGCATCGTGGTCCTCGTGGCGACGGTGCGGGCCCTGAAGTACCACGCGGGCGTGGCCCGGGAAGACCTCGAGCGAGCCAACCCCCGAGCGGCCGTGCTCGGCATGGCGAATCTCCGCAAGCACTACCAGAACATCGACAAGTTCGGCATCCCCTGCATCGTCGCCCTGAACCGCTTCGCCTCCGACGCGGAGGAGGAGATTCGGGCCGTCATCAGGGCGGCGGCCGACGAGGGGATGAACATCGCGCCCTGCGACGTCTTCCGCCGGGGCGGCGAAGGCGGCCTGGAGCTGGCCGAGAAGACCGTCGCCCTCCTCGAGGCGGTGACGGGCCGGTTCCGCCCGCTCTACGACTGGAACCTCCCCGTGGAGGACAAGATTTTCACGGTGGCCAGCGAGATCTACGGCGCCGTCTCCATCGACTACCAGCCCCTGGCCCGGCGCAACCTCGACCTCATCAACCGCTACGGATTCGACAAGCTGCCCGTCTGCATCGCCAAGACCCAGCAGTCCCTCTCGGACAACCCCAGCCTCCTGGGGCTTCCCCGCGACTTCATCGTCACCGTCCGGGAGATCCAGATCGCCTCGGGGGCCGGGTTCCTCATCCCCATCACCGGCGAGATCCTCCGGATGCCCGGCCTGTCGAGAACGCCCGCCGCCTGCCACATCGACATCGACGACGAGGGCAACATCACCGGCGTGAGCAGCCCCGGCGAGATCGCGCCCCTCACCTGAGCGCTCCATCGCCCGCCCCGCAATTTGTCGTTGCGAAATTTCCGATAACCGAATAAAAGGACGGCCCGAATGGCATGCCATCCCGCACGGGTTGCTCCGGGGAACGGGATCGTCGCCCGCCTCCGCGCGGTCGGAAAGACCGGATGCGCGGGCGGCAGTCCGCATCCCGGGGCGCGCTTCGCAAGGGAAGGGACCCCGCGGGGCAGGCGACGGCCGACAAGCACAGGGCAATCGAATACGCCAGAAAAGGGGGTGTAAGCATGGATTTCCTGACGGCCGCCGGCATCTGGGGCATTGTGGTCCTCGTCGTCATCAACACCGTTCTCGTCGTGAGGATGAAGGTCACCATCGCGGGCGAGGTGGACGAGGGAGACGAGAAGAGATGCGCGGGCATGTAGCCCCGGGCATCCCCCCCTTGCGTGCGGGGCCCGCGGCCCGGCCGGGGAGATGCCTCAACCCGCATCCGGATCGTACAGACCGAGGGAGGGAAAACACATGGAATACATACAACAGCACTGGGCCATCCTGGCCATCATGGTGATCTACACGGTCTTCTGCCTCGGGATCGGCCAGTGGTTCAAGAAGCGGGCAGCCCGCAGCGTCGATGACTTCTACGTCGCCAAGCGGACCATCCCGGGCTGGGCGATCGCCCTGGCCTTCTTCTCCACCTTCATCAGCACGAACACCTACATCGGCCAGGCGGGTTACTCGTTCCGGGCGGGCCTGTCCTGGGTCTGGGTCGGTGTCTTCTGGACGTTTTTCTGCATGATCTCCTGGCTCGTCATGGGCCCGCGGATGCGCTCGCAGACCGCCAAGCTGAAGTCGCTGACCATCCCCGACTACTTCGACTTCCGCTACAAGAGCTCCTATTCCCGGGCCATCCGGATCTTTTCCGCCGTCATCATCCTCTTTGCCACCGTGTGGTACATGGTGGCCATCGCCAAGGGATGCGCCCACCTGCTGCAGTCTACGCTCCAGATCCCCTACGCGTGGGGGGCCTTCCTGATCGTCTTCATCACCACGCTCTACTCGGCGATGGGCGGCATGTACAGCGTCCTGTGGACGGACGCCGTCCAGGGGGCCATTATGTTCGTCGTCGCCCTGATCATGATCGCGATCCCCTTCGCCTTCGTCGGCGGCTGGGAGCCGGTCATGCAGAGCATCACGTACACGACGCACGTCTCGGCCAGGGGGGCCCCGATCGGCGACGGCCTCGTGGTCTTCTGAGCGCTCGTGTCGTTCCTCTACATCACGAGCATCGGCCTCTCCGTCGGCATGAAGCAGATCTCCGAGCCCCGCTGCCTGATCCGCTTCTACTCCGTCGACAACGCGAAGAGCATGAAGTTCGCCATGATCGCCACCCCGATCCTGCTGGGCGTCTCCCTGATCTGCGTGTTCTCCGTGGGGGCGCTGGTCCACGGCATGGCGACGCCGGAGGAGGCGGCCTACCTCGTCAAGAACACCGACGAGGTCATCGGGTTCATGCTGGCGAAGATGAACAACCCCTGGATCACGGGGGTCTGCATGGCCGGGCTCTTCGCGGCGGGCATGTCGTCGCTGGCCTCGGTGATCCTGATCGTCGGCACGGCCTTCATCGGCGACATCTGGAACCTGGTGAGGCCCCTGTCCCAGCAGCAGATGGTCAGCTACACGAAGTGGCTCATGTGGCTCTACAGCGCCATCGTCGTCGCGATCACGATCTACCCCCCCGCGGGCATCGTGGAGCTCACGGCCTTCTCCGGCGCCGTCTTCGCGGCGGGGTTCTTCCCGGCCGTATACGGCGGCCTCTACTGGCGCTGGGGAACGGGCACGGGCGCCTTCTGGTCCATGGTGATCGGCATCGTCGCCACGGTGGGCTGGCGGATGTTCGTGCGCTTCAGCGTCCCGGGGATGCGGGACTACCACGAGATCTTCGCGGGGTTCATCGTCTCCATCGTCGCCTACGTGGTCATCAGCCTTCTCTCGCAGGGCGACAGGCCCAGCGAGGAGCACCTCGACCACGTCTTCCACACCAACCAGGCAAAGTGACCCTGCCCCAGAGGCAGAAGGGCGCCCGGCTCCGGCCGGGCGCTTCTTTTTGCGCAGGGCACGCGATTGGGGAGGAGGCGGGGTTGCCCCTGCGCGCTGAGCCCCATGCCCGGCGCACCGCCCGCCCAAAAAAAAGCCCCGCAGGGTGCTGCGGGGCTCTTGTGTTTGGCCATTAACTAGACATTGAGAGGGTCAAGGGAGAAAATCCCTTGACTTTTTCTCGGTTCTGTAGTCTAGTCATATGACTAGATTATTGGGGAGGTGCTGCCATGGGCTATCC
>JAGPKU010000038.1 GCA_018053845.1 Syntrophobacterales bacterium | reverse complement strand
GTGTTTTTACCGACAGCATCGGACCACTCTACCGACGCCGTGTGCGCGTGTCAACTTTCAAAGAGCGTTTCAACTACTATTACAGAGACTTATCTCTGGTTGGCTGTACGAATATCCCGGAAGAGCCAAAATGGCAAAAGGCTCGAGGCGAAAGGCCGGGAATAACCCGGTCCTGTGCGCCCCGCGGGTCGGATCCGCTGGAGCACGGTTGACCCATGCGCGCCTGATGCATAAGGTGAGGGCATGAGCAAACAGTCCGAAAAGGACATCCCGCGGCACCTGCTCGCCTGGTACGGGGAGAACAGGCGCGACCTGCCTTGGCGCAGGACGGCGGACCCCTATAGGATCTGGGTCGCCGAGATCATGCTGCAGCAGACCCGCGTCGACACCGTCCTGCCCTACTACGAGCGGTTCCTGGAGAAGTTCCCCGACGTGGGAGCCCTCGCCCGGGCGCGGCCCGGGGCCGTCCTCAAGGCCTGGGAAGGGCTCGGGTACTACTCCCGCGCCCGGCACCTCCACGAGGCGGCCCGTGTCGTGTTGAGGCAGCACGGCGGGAAGATCCCCGACGACCCCGACGATCTCCGACGTCTCCCCGGCGTGGGCGCCTACACGGCCGGGGCGATCCTGAGCATCGCCTTCGGCAGGCGCGTTGCGGCCGTCGACGGCAACGTGCTCCGCGTCATCGCCCGTCTCTTCGCGATCGAAGACCCCATGGACCGCGGCAGGACAAGAAAGCGGATCGTGGAAATCGCTGCGCGGCTGATCCCCGCAGACGAGCCCGGCCACTACAACCAGGCCCTCATGGACCTCGGCTCGGCCGTCTGCACGCCCCGAAGCCCCGACTGCTCAACCTGCCCCCTGGGGGCAATCTGCAAGGCGCGAAGAAATGGTTCCCAGCATTCGATCCCCGCAAAGCGGAAGCTGGCGGCCGTGCCGAGGCGCGAGGCGGCCGTTGCGCTCATCGCCAATGACCGGGGGGAACTCCTTCTCGCCAGGCGGCCGTCCCGGGGGCTGCTCGGCGGCCTCTGGCGATTTCCGGGCGGTGTGCTGAAGGACGGGGAAACCCCGGCTGCGGGGCTGCGCAGGCTGCTTCGGGAGGAGCTGGGCCTGAGGGGTAGCCCGGGAAATGCCCTGTTTTCCGTCGAGCACGGGTATTCCCATTTCACCGTGACCGTGCACGTCCTGTCCTTCTCGATCCGGGGGCCGATCCCGTCTGCCGGGGGCGGCATCCCGCTGCGCTGGGCCGGTCCGCAGGGGCTCTCCCGCCTCGCCGTCTCGAGGCTCGAGAGAAAGATCCTGGATGCGCTGCCGACGATCCGGCCGACCTGAGGGCGGATTGACGATGGCAAAAAGACCCCCAACCGTGTTAAGGAACCTCAAGCGTACCGCACACGGGGCAAGCCCATGAGCAAGGATCATGTACCGGCCACGCCGGCCATCCGGGTATTGAAGGACAGCGGGGTTGACTTCATCCCGCGCTCTTACAAGTACGAGGAACGGGGGGGAACGGAGGTCGCCGCGAGGGAGCTCGGCGTCGACGAGCACCTCACCGTCAAGACGCTCGTCATGGAGGACGAGAAGAAGGCACCCTTCATCGTGCTCATGCACGGCGACCGGGAGGTCTCCACCAAGGAGCTCGCCCGCATCCTGGGCGTCAAGGCGGTGCAGCCCTGCGACCCCGTGGCAGCCGGCCGCCACACGGGTTACATGGTGGGGGGGACGTCGCCCTTCGGCACGAAGAAAAAGCTGCCCGTCTACATCGAGGAGACGATCCTCTCCCTTCCCGTGATCTACATCAATGCGGGCCGCAAGGGCCTCCTTGTGGAAATGAGGCCTGCCGACCTCGTGAAGCTGCTCAAGCCCGTGCCGGTCAACGTGGCCAGGTGACAAAGCACCTTCGTGATGTCTGTGCCGTAAGCAATAAGGGCCCGGCATGCCGATGCAGTTCAAGAAAGCGATGGATCAGGAAGCCGTCATCATCGAGTGCCTCCGCTGCGGAACCAAGAATCGCGTCCCCCGCTTGCGCATCGATGACCGGCCCCGCTGCGGGAAGTGCCGTGCGCCGCTGGCCGTCGAGGCCTTCGCTGTGAGGCCCGTGGAGACCGGGGACGGGACGTTCGCCCGTGACGTCCTGGCCTCCGGGGCGCCCGCTCTCGTCTATTTCTACTCGCCGTCGTGCCCGTACTGCCGGATGCTCTCGCCCGTGATCGACGAGATCGCCGTCAAGTACGAGGGCAGTGCGGTCATCGCCCGCACCGACGTCACGGTCAATCCCCTGGTGGCCCAGCAGTACGGCATCCAGGGTGTGCCCTCCATGCTCCTGTTTCGCGAGGGGAAGCTGGTGCAGCGGATGGTCGGCGTTCTGTCCGGCGACGAGATCGAGCGGAGCCTGAAAGGAATCATCAAGCTGTCGTGACCGAAACCCGGGCCAAACTCAAGGAAGGTTTCAGCAGCGGATTGAAACGGGGGTGGGGCGGATTCCTGTGGATGATGAAGATCATCATCCCCATCTCCTTTCTGACGGCCGTACTCGCCTGGACCGGGTGGCTCGGCGCGCTCGACTTTCTTCTCGTGCCCCTCCTGGGGTTCATGGGCCTTCCGGCCATGGCGGCCCTGCCCATCCTCATCGGCGGGCTCACGGGCATCTACGGCGGGATCGCAGCCATGGCGGTGCTGCCCTTTACCGTCGCCGAGATGACCCTGCTGGCCAATTTCCTGCTCATCTGCCACAACCTTGTCCAGGAAGGGGTCATCCAGGCCAAGTCCGGCCTCAACCCCGTGAAGGCGACGCTGTTCCGGGTCGCAGCCGCCGTCGCCACGGTCTGGGCCCTGACCTTTTTCATCGAAACCAATCCCTCCGCGGCCGTCCACGCGGGCAGTCTGGTCAGTTCCTCCACGCAGGCCTTCCCCGCCATGGTCTACGACTGGGCGGTCTCCATGCTGGACCTTTCCGTCAAGGTTTTCCTGATCATCATGACGATCCTCACCCTGCTCGAGATCGCCAAGAGCATGGGATGGATCATGCCCGTCGTGAGGGCCCTGTCGCCGTTTTTGCGCATCCTGGGACTCAGCGAAAAGGTGGGAATCCTGTGGATGACGGCCGTCGTCTTCGGCCTCGCCTACGGGGGGGCCGTCATCGTGGAGGAAGCGAGACAGGGGCACATATCAAAGGAGGAGCTCGAGGAGCTGCAGCTCTCCATCGGGATCAACCACTCCATGGTGGAGGACCCCCTGCTGTTCATGGCCTTCGGGATCAGCGCCTTCTGGCTCTGGGTGCCGCGGCTCATCACGGCCATGGCGGCCACCCGGTTGCTCACCCTATGGGTCTCGTGGCGTAAAGGGTCCTTCAGCCCCGCGGCGTGATCCGGGCCCGTATCGACAGGAGAAAACCCCGCGCCTCATCGAGCCCATCGCGATGGGCCTCGTCGAAGGCCTCGTCCCCCATCCGGCAGGTGAGGAAGACAGGGGTGAAATAGATCGCGTTGAATGCCTGGACCTCTGAGGAGTCTTCCCCGCAGAGGGCCTTCAGGACCTCTTCCGTCTGCCGTCTCCATCGGATGAACTCCCCGGAAACGGAAGACGTTCCGGCGAGCCCGTCGATGGCCCTGATCTGCCTATCCAGTTCGTCAAGCATCCTGCCGCCCCCGGGCTGTTCGCGTCCGCGCAACCGGAAACCTAATCGTCCATCAATGTCTTGATCCTTCAGCCCCGTGCCCGTTGCCTGCGGCTTCATACCACATCATCCCTCAAGGGAACAGGGGTTACCGGTGTGAATCATCTGCTCCTTCAGCAAAGCATATGCTTCAATTCTCCAACTGTTCAATATTGAATGGGTTTTCTCCCCCTCGGACGGAGGGTCGCCGGCAGACGGAGGAAGTGCTTCATTCTCCCGTGGTCACGACCGACGGCTGAAACACAGAATGTTGTGCAATATCATACAATTAGAAATCTGCGCTGCCGGGCACGGCCTTTGCTCTACCGGTGTATGAACAGATTGACGAACGAGGAGGCGACAGCATGAAGGCGCCGAAAAGAACCGCAACAGTCTATCAGTGGGTTGCCGATCCGACACAAGCCTGCCTTGGCAGGACACGGGACCGCGTGGCCGAAGTCATGGCGGCGGAACCGATGCCCGGCAGGGTGTACATTCCGGCCGGAGCGGCGGCGACAAGGGTCCGAAGGCTCCCGGAGCCGCTGGTCAAGTACGAAAAGCGCGGCTTCCTGGGTGTCATTACCGCCCGCGTCGAGAATGTCGGCGAGGTCTTCGACGAAATCGATGCCCTGCTCGATCGGATCGAACGGGACAGGGAAGTCCGGTTCGTCGTCATCTACACCCTCAACGGGCTCTTTGCGTCGCTTCCCATCCGCTGAGGCTGGCAGGCTGAAGCCCTGCCGAAATCGGATCGCTCATCGGCAGGCTGCGATTTCATTCTCCCTTTTCCCTGAAACGGCTGGCACCGGGCGGGTGGGGCTGAAAAAAAACATTGCAGATCGCGCCGGGAAGCGCGTAATCTATTGATGCGTGGTGCCGGGAACCCACCACCCCAAGGCCCGCATGAGCCCAAAAGCGGAACGATCGAAGGAAAAGCAGCAACTCTCGCCCTGGACACCCCGGGAGGATCAAGTCGATCTCCATGCCAAGGATCGGCTTCTTTCCTCCATCCACAAGATCAGCAGCCTCCTCATCCGGCCCGTTTCCCTGGATACCGTTCTGACCGCCATCGTCGAGGAGACCGCGCACGTCTTCGGCTACGACCGCGTGGCCATCTACCTGGTCAGCAAGGACCGCAAACTGCTCGAATGCAAGTACGAGATCGGCTTCACGCCCGAGGAGATGGACATCGCCTTCAAGAGGCCCTTCAGCCTCGAACGTCACGAGTGCATCGAGACCCTCGTGGTCAAAACGGGCCAGACCGTCTACATCCGGGACTACAGCGCCGACAGCCGGGTCACCTACCTGGACCGGAAAGTCAGCGCGAAGCAGAACCGGTTCGCCACCATCGCCGTGCCCCTGCACCTGCGGGAATCCGTCATCGGCCTCATCGAGGCCGACCGGGGAGGCTACCCCCTGGTCCTGACGGAGGAGGACATCCAGCACCTGTCCATCTTCGCCAACCAGGCGAGCATCATCATAGAGAACACGCGCCTCTACGAACAGCTCGTCAACGAGCGCAACTTCGCCGAAAACGTCGTGGAAAGCTCCCCCAACGGCATCCTGGTCGTCAACTGCGACGGGACGATCCGCACCATCAACGAGATGACGGAACGCTTCTTCGGGCTGGCAAAGGACAAGGTTGCCGGCGTGCCGTCGCGCGAGGTCTTCGACGAGCCGGTCGCGGCGATCATCCAGGAGGCCATCCAGGGGCGGATCACGGAGGGACTGGAGCTGGTCATCCGCAAAAAGCAGGGAGGCCGCGCCGTCCTCGGCGTCAGCTCCTCCCAGCTCAAGAGCCGCGACGGGACCGTTTTGGGCGCCGTGCTCATCGCCCGGGACCTCACGGAAGCCAAGCGGTCCGAGGAGTGGATGCGGCGGATGGACCGCCTCTCCTCGCTGGGCCAGCTCTCGGCCGGCATCGCCCACGAGATCCGCAACCCCCTGGCCAGCATCAATTTCAACGTCCAGTTCCTCGCCAGGCAGCTCGACCCGGATGACAAGACCCGCAAGATCATCGACGACACGCTGACCGGCGTCGAGCGGATCAAGGGCCTCGTCAAGGGCATGCTGGATTTCTGCCAGCCCGCCCCCCCGATCCTGAAAAGCGAATCCATCAACCGGGCGATCGAGGACGCCGTCTCCCTGCTCGACTCCCAGTTCCGCAAGCACAACGTCCGCGTCGAGATGGCGCTCGCGCCGGAGGCCCCCGACGTCGTGTTCGACAACCAACAGATTCACCAGGTGTTCGTGAACATCCTGCTCAACGCCATGCAGGCCATGCCGCACGGAGGCACCGTCCGGGTGGAGAGCCGTGTCGAGCCGGAGGCGAAAAAACCGCACCGCCGGCTCAGCATCTCGTTCAGCGACAGCGGCACGGGGATCGCGAAGGAGGACCTCCCGAGGATTTTCGATCCCTTCTTCACGACCAAGCCCGAGGGGACGGGCCTGGGCCTCTCCATCGCCCACAAGATCCTGGAGCAGCACCGCGCCGTGATCGAGTGCAAGAGCCGGCTCGGCCAGGGCACGACGTTCACCCTGCGGTTCCCCATCGACGAGGAGAGGGCCCATGTACCGGTATAAGATCCTCATCGTCGACGACGACAAGCTCCTGCAGAATTCCCTGAACACCATCCTGTCGGAGAAGTACGACACGTTCGTCGCCGGCAGCGGGGAGGAGGCCCTGCGCATCCTGCCGACGCACGACGTCGACCTCGTCCTGCTCGATATCCGCCTGCCGGGCATCAACGGGATCGACACCCTCGGCCGCATCCGCGAGATCAACAAGGACGTCGCCGTGATCATGATGACGGCCTACGAGGACGTCAAGTCCGTCATCCGTTCCATCAAGATGGGGGCCGTCGACTACCTCGTCAAGCCGCTGGACATCGAGGAGCTCGACGTCATCATCGAGAAGGCCCTGGAGACCCTCAAGCTCAAGCGCGAGGTGGAGGAGCTGCGCAAGCAGTTCGTCAAGGACTACAATCTCGAGAACATCGTCGCCCAGAGCCCGTCCATGAAGCTCGCCCTGCGGCTGGCCGACACGATCGCCCGCAGCTACGACACGACGGTCCTCATCGAGGGCAAGACGGGCACGGGCAAGGAGGTCATCGCGCGGCTCATCCACCACCGCAGCGACCGGTTCGACAAGCCCTTCGTGAGCATCAACTGCGGGGCGATCAGCAAGGACCTCGTGGAGAGCGAGCTGTTCGGCTACGAGAAGGGCACCTTCACCGGCGGGCTGCAGGAGGGCAAGAAGGGGAAATTCGAGGCGGCAAACGGGGGCACGGTGCTGCTCGACGAGATCAGCGAGCTGCTGCCCTCGGCACAGGTCAAGCTGCTGACGTTTCTCGAGGAGAAGGCCTTCTACCCCGTGGGAGGCTCCGAGAAGAGGCACGTCGACGTCCGCATCATCGCCGCCACGAACAAGAGCCTCGAGGAGTGCATCCGGGAGGGCACCTTCCGCGAGGATCTCTACTACCGCCTGAACGTCGCCCGGATCACCATCCCGCCCCTCCGGGAGCGCAAGGAGGACATCGAGGCGCTCACCCTGTTTTTCATCAACAAGTTCAACCAGCGCTTCAGCAAGAATTTCCAGCGGGTCAGCGAGGATGCGAAGCGCCTCCTTGCGGAGCACCCCTGGACGGGCAACGTGCGGGAGCTGCGCAACGCCATCGAGCGGGTCATGCTGATGGAGGACGCGCCCGAGATCACCCGGAAGCACCTCGACTTTCTGTCGGCATCGGCTCCGCTTGCCGGCGAGACGGAGCCTGCGGTGCCGAGGATTCCCTCCACGGGAATCAACCTGGACGAGATGAACAAGGAACTCATCGTGCAGGCCCTCCAGCGCTGCGGGGGCAACCGGACGAAGGCGGCGAAACTCCTCGGCATCTCGCGTCCCACCATGATCTACCGCATCGAGAAGTACGGCATCAAGGTCTGAACAAGACCCCGCGCGCCCTGCATCCGCCTACCGAACGATCAGCCAGCGGTATTCCCGGACATGATCGAGAAATTCAAACGTAAGCGCCTGCTCGTCCGTCGAGCACGCCCGGGCGCTGAAGATGAAGCGGGCCTTTTGTGCGTTGTCGTAGCCGACCCACTCCAGGAGGCTTCCCGTCTCGACCTTCCGGCCGAGGGCGCGGGCGACCTGCTCGAGGTGGGAAAACCGGATGGTGTACTCCGAGTGGGCCGTGAGGCGGATCTCCCGGGGCCAGCCGCCGGTTGCAAGGTCTCGAGCGAGAAAGGGCATCTCCGGGGGGACGATGGGGTCGCTGGCGTGCTCCGACACAAACGCCGGGACGCCCTTTCGGCAGAGCGCCTCGACAAGCCGGACCGCCCCGATATTGAAGTGAAACGGTCCCTCCTCCGGGACGTCGAGGCCATAGCGGGTCACCAGGGTCTCCGCATCGGCGGGAAGCCGCTCCGGATCGAGGCCCGTCCACACGGGCAGATCTCCAATCATCTCGTTGACGAGGAACAGGTCCGCCCCGGAGAGCGCCGGCAGCACCTCGAGGGCATCGCCCAGGATGAACGTCACCCGATCCTTCCAGGGGCCTAACGCCTTTCGTTGAATCCCGAGGAGGGCCCGGGAGAGATCCACCATCAAAACCCGCTTCACGAGACCCCCGTGGGCCTTGAGCAGCCCCCGCATGAGGCTCCCGTAGCCGCCGCCGATCTCGCAGATGCAGCACCCTTTTTTGAGCAGCCCCCTGTCCCGCAGCCGGTCGCCAAGGATCGCCCCGTAGGTTTTCTCCAGCCCCAGGGCCCGGAGGGTCGGCGAACGGAGGCTTCCCAGAGATTCGCAGACGGTGAATTCCGTCATGAGATCGACGGGATGGTGCATGTGGTAGCGGCGGGTGTCGTGAAGGCCGGGCACGTCTGTGTCCACCTTTTTCCTTTCGTCACGGCAGGCGCGGGTGTATAGGGTGAGCGGGCAACTCGATGTCACGCCATACCAACATCGCCGTCCCCCCGTCAAGCCCGGAGGATGCTCGTGACCGACACCCCTCACCCCCCCTGCCTGCGCTGCGGGACCTGCTGCATGGCCGACATGATCGCCGATGCCGACGCCGAGGACCTCGCACGCTGGAAACGAGAGGGCCGTGCAGACATCCTGCGGGTCTACCGCGATGCGCTCTGGGCGGGCGATCACTTCCTGTCACGCACCACGGGCATGACCATCCACGATTGCCCCTTCCTGGACTTCCGGGAGGGGTGCTTTTTCTGCACGATCTACGAAACCCGCCCCCGGGTCTGCCGCGACTTCGAGCCCGGCTCGTCGGCCATCTGCCCCAGGCACTCCCGAAAGCGCGGCCGTTGACAGGTGCCTGATTCTCTGATATTTTCCGCGAGTCTTACAGCCCCGTTGCAACGCGCCGTTTCGGCAACGCGGCCGTTCGCGCCGCATGCAGCGCCCGTCAACGTTCATCGACCCCAAAGGAGGGGATTCATGAAAAAGATTCTGTTTTTCCTGCTGGCGTTCTGTTTCCTCGCGTCCATGGCCCATGCCCAGGAAACGGTCAAGATCGGCCTGATGGCCCCGCTGACCGGCTCCTTCGCCAGCGAGGGCGCCGAGATGAAGCAGGTCCTCGAGCTGCTCGCCGCCGATCTCAACGCCAAGGGAGGCCTTCTCGGCAAGAAGGTCGAGCTGATCGTCGACGACGACGGCAGTGACGCCCGCACGGCGGCCCTGGCGGCCCAGCGGCTCACGACGAAGGGCGTCGTGGCCGTGATCGGCACCTACGGCTCCTCCGTGACCGAGGCGAGCCAGAACATCTTCAACGAGGCCAAGATCATCCAGGTCGCCAACGGCTCGACGGCCATCCGTCTCTCCGAGAAGGGCCTCAAGTACTTCTTCCGGACCTGCCCCCGCGACGACGAGCAGGGCAAAGTGGCCGTGGACGCCATCGTGAAGACCAAGGCCAAGAAGGTGGCGATCCTGCACGACAACAGCACCTACGCCAAGGGGCTTGCCGACGAGGTGAAGGCGCCCCTGGAGAAAAAGGGCATCAAGATCGTCTTCTTCGACGCCCTCACCCCGAAGCAGAGCGACTACACGGCGGTGCTCACGAAGATGAAGGGCGCGGGCCCGGATCTCGTTTTCTTCACGGGCTATTACAGCGAGGCGGGGCTTCTGCTCAAGCAGGCCAAGCAGATGAACTGGAAGGTTCCCTTCATGGGCGGCGATGCGACCTACAACACCGACCTGGTGAAGCTGGCCGGCAAGGAAGCCGTCACGGGCTTCTCCTTCGTGATGCCCCCCCTGCCCAAGTACCTGCCCTCGAAGTCTGCGAAAGACTTCCTGGCCGCCTTCAAGAAGAAGTACGGCAGCGAGCCCACCTCACCCTATTCCGTACTGGCCGGCGACGGGTTCCGTGTGATCACGGCGGCGATCGCCCAGGCCAGGACGACCGACGCCGACAAGCTCGCGGCCTACCTGAAGACCCAGTTCAAGGACAAGGACGCCCTGACGGGCACCATCTCCTTCAACGCCAAGGGCGACCGGGTGGGCGATGTCTACCGGTACTTCAAGTTCGACAACAAGGGCAACATCGCCCTGCAGAAGTAGATGATAGAAGGCTTGCGGCTTAGGGCTGAAGGCGTAAGGCGATCGGAAGCGGGATTCTCCTTTTCTTTCCTTTTGCCGTAAGCCCTTCGCCCTAAGCCATTTTTTATGGAAGAATTCTTTCAGCAGCTGACCAACGGCCTCGCCGTGGGGAGCATCTACGCGCTCATCGCGCTGGGCTACACCATGGTCTACGGGGTTCTGAAGCTCATCAACTTCGCCCACGGGGACCTCTTCACCATCGGCGCCTACCTGGGGATGACGCTGCTGGCCTCCTTCGCCCTGCACGAGACGATCGGCCCCTTCCTCGGGATCGTCGTGCTTGCCCTCATGGTCATGGGGCTCGTGGCGATCCTGGGGGCCATCCTGGAACGGACGGCCTACCGGCCGCTTCGCGAGTCGCCCCGCCTCTCCGCCGTGGTCTCGGCCCTCGGGGCCTCCATCTTCCTGCAGAACGCCGTCATGCTGATCTACGGCGCCCGCTTCCAGGTCTACCCCGAGGACCTCATCCCCGAGGCTTCCTTCGATCTCTTCGGGCTGTACATCCCCGCCGTGCGGATTCTGGTCCTTTGCGTGTCGCTGGCTCTCATGGCGGCGCTTTACGCCTTCATTCAGAAAACGCGGATCGGAACGGCCATCCGGGCCGCGGCCATCGACCAGGACGCAGCAAGGCTCATGGGGATCGACGTCGACCGGGTGATCCTGCTCGTCTTCCTCATCGGACCGGCCCTGGGCGGCGTCGCGGGCCTCATGGTGGGCCTTCAGTACGGGCAGATCAACTTCACCATGGGGTGGACCTACGGCATGAAGGCCTTCACGGCGGCCATCCTCGGCGGGATCGGCAATATCCCCGGCGCCATGCTGGGGGGCCTGATCCTCGGGGTCATCGAGGCCCTGGGGTCGGCCTACATCTCGATTGCCTGGAAGGACGCCATCGCCTTCCTCGTCCTCATCGTGATCCTCATCGTGCGGCCCACGGGGCTTCTGGGCGAGAGGGTGGCGGATAAAATATAGGCAAAGGGCACGGGGCTGAGGGCTGACGGCAACACATTTTTACCTTTCGCCCTGAGCCATTCGCCTTTAGCCGTGAATTGACGAAGTCAATGAACGATAAACTTTACATCTACGGGGGCATCTTCGCCGTGCTGGCGGTCGCGCCCCTGTTCCTCAACCCCTACTGGGTGGACGTGCTCAACAACGTGGGCCTCTACGCCATCCTCGGGCTCTCGCTCAATCTCATCGTCGGCCACGCGGGGCTCTTCAACCTCGGGCATGCGGCCTTCTTCGCCGTGGGGGCCTACACGGCGGCCATCCTGAACACGCAGTTCGCCATCCCCGTGCTGTGGCTCCTGCCCGCCTGCGCGCTCACGGCGGGCCTCTTTGCCGCCGCCATCGCCCGGCCCATCATCCACCTGCGCGGCGACTACCTGTGCATCGTCACGATCGGCGTGGGCGAGATCCTTCGCATCGCCCTGACCAACGACATCTTCGGCATCACGGGCGGGCCCAACGGCATCTTCGGCATCTCGCGCCCCATCGTCTTCGGCCACGTGATCCGCAAGCCCCACGAGTTCTACTACCTCATCGGGGCCTTCCTCGCGGTCACGATCTTCCTCTTCCACCGCCTGGAGAACTCCCGCTTCGGCCGGGCCGTCAACTACCTGCGCGAAGACGAGACCGCCGCCGAGGGAAGCGGCATCGACACGGCGCACTACAAGCTCGCCGTCTTCGTCCTGGGCGCGGCCTGGGCGGGCATGGCGGGCGACATCTTCGCCGCCAAGATGACCATCATCGCCCCCGAGTCCTTCAGCTTCTGGGAGTCCGTCGTCATGTTCGCCATCGTCATCCTGGGCGGCTCGGGAAGTATTCCCGGCGTACTGCTCGGGGCGGTGCTCTTCGTGGGACTGCCCGAGGCGTTCCGGGACTTCGCCGATGCGCGCATGCTCATCTTCGGGGCCGCCATGGTCGTCATGATGATCGTCCGCACCGAGGGCATCCTGCCGCAGAGGCCTCGCTCGTACCCGCTGCCGGGTGCGGACGGCGCGGGAGGGCAGCCATGACGCCGCTTTTGAGCCTGACGGGCCTGACCAAATCCTTCGGCGGCCTCATGGCCGTCAACGAGGTCTCCTTCGACGTGGCCGAGGGGGCCGTCGTGGGCCTCATCGGCCCCAACGGCGCGGGAAAGACGACCGTCTTCAACCTCATCACCGGCAACCACCGCGCCGACCGGGGGACGATCCTTTTCGAGGGAAAGGACATCACGAACTGGAAAACCCACCGCATCGTCAGGCTCGGCATCGCGAGGACCTTCCAGACGATCCGCCTCTTCCAGAACCTCTCCGTGCTCGAGAACGTGCTGGCCGGCTGCCACTGCCGGATGCGCTCGGGCCCCGCCGCGGCCATGCTGCGGCTGCCGGGCGAGCGAAGGGAGGAGAAGGCGGCGCTCGAGCGGGCCCTGGCGGAGCTGGCCTTCGTGGGACTGGCGGGCCAGGAGCAGCAGCCGGCGAAGAACCTCTCCTACGGAAGCCAGCGCCTCCTCGAGATCGCCCGGGCCCTGGCCACGGAGCCGAGGCTCGTCATCCTCGACGAGCCGGCGGGCGGCATGAACGAGCAGGAGACGGCGGCGCTCATCGGCACGATCCGCCGCATCCAGCAGCGCGGGATCACGACCCTGCTCATCGAGCACGACATGGCCCTCGTCATGAAGGCCTGCGAGCGGATCGTCGTCCTGGAGTACGGCTCCCGGATCGCCGAGGGGACGCCGGAGGCCGTCAAGGGCGACCCGAAGGTCATCGAGGCCTACCTGGGGACGGAGGACTGAGGCCATGCGGCTCACGGTCCGCGACCTTCGAGTGAAATACGGAAACGTCGAGGTCCTCCACGGGATCAACCTCGACGTGGGCGAGGGCGAGATCGTCGCCATCCTGGGGGCCAACGGGGCGGGGAAGTCGACGACACTCATGGCGGTGAGCCGCATCGTGAAATCCTCGGCGGGGTCGATCGAGTTCGGCGGCAGGGCGCTGCACCGGCTCAAACCTCACGACGTCGTCCGTGAGGGCGTGATCCAGGTCCCCGAGGGCCGGCGCATCTTCAACACGCTCACCGTCGAGGAGAACCTCTCGCTGGGGGCCTTCGTGCGGACCGACGCGACGCGCATCGCGAAAACGCGGGAGTGGATCTACGAGCTGTTCCCCATCCTCAGGGAGCGCCGTGACCAGCTGGGCGGCACCCTCTCCGGCGGCGAGCAGCAGATGCTGGCCATCGCCCGGGGCCTCATGGCCGAGCCGAAGATCCTCCTGCTGGACGAGCCGTCGCTGGGGCTCGCGCCCCTGCTGGTGAAGGCCATCTTCCGCACCCTGGAGACGATCAACCGGGCGGGGGTCACCATCGTGCTCGTCGAACAGAACGCGAAGGCCGCCCTCAAGCTCGCCAACCGGGGCTACATCCTGGAGGTGGGCAATGTCGTGCTGGAGGACTCGGCGGCGGCTCTGCTCGCCAACCCCGAGGTCCGCAAAGCGTACCTGGGAGGATGACGTACCGGTCTTGCGCAGTGCCTGCGAGGCCATTTTCACTTGACAATCAAGCACTTCTTTCGGATAGTTCTGGCGTGATCGCGAATGAACAGAAGGGTCTCATCCGTGAAGAAATCTCTTACCCGAGAAAAAATTGAAGAGATCCTGAGGCATGAAATGCCCCGTCTGCAGAGGGAGTTCGGAGTCAGACGGCTCGCCGTTTACGGCTCTTTCGCGAAGGGAACACAGACGGCAGCAAGTGATGTGGATCTCCTGGTCGAATTGGAGAAGCCCTTGGGGTTTGATTTCATCAATCTGTCGAACGAACTCGAAGGGTTGCTCGGGAGAAAGGTCGATCTTGTAACGCTGGAAACGATGCGCAGGAACCAGTCCAATCCTCGATACAAAAGACTGATCCAGGAGATTCAGCGGACACTTGCCTATGTCTAAGAGAAAAGACAGGGAATTCCTTCTGGACATCCTGGACGCAGTTACGAGGATCCGATCATGCACGGAAAGAATGCTCTTTGAAGACTTCGTCAAAGACAGCAAGACCCAGGATGCGGTCGTCCGAAATCTGGAGATTGTCGGGGAAGCCGTCAAGAATCTCTCCGTATCGTGCAGAGATGCCAATCCGGAAAACCCTGGAAAAGCATCGCCGGCATGAGAGACAAAATCATCCACCATTACTTCGGACTCAACCTTGAAATCATCTGGGCAGTCGTTGAGAAGGAGCTTCCTGCTCTGCTGGAAAATATCACACGAATGATCCCCCCGGATCCGGACGAACCGTCATGACGAAACCAAGTGCCGGCAAACTATCCTCCGCAAAAAAACAGCCCAAGAAAAAACCGGCCCCGAAGAAGAAGGCCGCCCCGAACCCGCGCGTAGAGGCCCTCGAGGACATCAAGATGCGCGGCCTCTACCTCCACGGCTACGCCATCACGCACGATTCCGCCCCGATCGTCTTCGACACCGAAGAGTACCGGATGCTCGTGGACCAGTTCTACGAGGAGAACAGGGATATCGTTACCCCCGTCGTTCACCGCGCCTGCCGGGAGAACTACGAGTTCTTCATGACCATGGTCGAGAAGGCCCTGAACCACTTCAACGACCCGGACAGGTAGGCGTCCCGTCCTGCCTCACCCGCCGAAAAGGCATTGACACCGGCCGCAAAGGCTTGCCATGAAAGAGTCGTAAAGCGCTCTTTATGTCATCCATGCTTCGTATGGGGTCAGGTCTTGCTTTTTGCCTCTTGAAGAACGCAAAAGGCGGAATCCTTACTTGGAAGCGACCTCTTCGTTTCTCAATTCCGGCAATGGCTCGACCGGGGGGTTCCGGAAGAGGTCGCTAACCGGGAAAAGCACGCCGCAAGACCTTCTCTGGCAGAGCTGTTCCAGGGCAGTGACCGCGACGAGGCGATCCGCGAGGCCATCGGCCGATGGGGCTATCGCCTGAAAGTAGTCGGCGAGCACCTTGACCTTCATTACTCGCGGGTGAGCAGGATCGCCAACGCAAAGCCAAAGGCAAGACCTGACCCATTTATGTTCAGCGCCGACAGAGGCAAAAACAGCCGCAACCATTTAATATGTTAGGGCAATCTGCGGCTTGACTTTCCTTTTGCCGCTTGGGATCATATAGGCAACCAATTTGAGGGAGGATGGAGTGAGCGCTGGTGAGCAACCGGCAGGTTACGGGGTGTAAGCCCGGGCCGCCTGTCTGTCCCTTCCGTCCCCGGGGAACTTCCCGACCGTAACCTTCTCGAGCAACTTCCCGCAGTCTTGAACCGGGGGTATACGTGTGCCCTCCCGGCAGGGGCTGCTTTTTCCCGATCCTCCAGGCGCCGTATCCGGCGAAAACCCGTTCCCGAGCCGTTCGACTGGGGAGGTGTCTGCCATGATCACAAAACTGGTCCTGATTTTTTTCGCGGGCTTTGTCATCGACCTGCTCATCACCAAGTACACGAGCGACGTGGCCCAGAGGCGCGTCTGGCGCGCGACGGTGCTGAGCGGGCTCATCACGGTCGCCAACTTCCTGCTGCTCACGGTGATCCTGAAGGACAGCGCCACGGACGGCGTCTTCAGCATCATGGCCTTCGCCGGGGGCAACAGCCTGGGGACCTTCTTCGCCATGAAGAAAGCCTGAGCAAAAATCCCTTTGCATCGCATTTCGCTGTGATAAGATGACCCCGACGGGGCCGCGAACAGGGCCCCGCCAGAGAGAAACGCCAGACAGGGGGTTCATCTTATGAGGAAGACCTTTGTCCTTTTTGCCCTTGCCGTGATTGCGCTCGCCTGCGGCACGGCCCTGGCCGAGGCGCCGGCCGAGCCCGGCATCCGGCCGGCCGCCGTGACCGTGACGGGCACGGGGGAGGCCCACGCCAAACCGGACTTCGCCCAGGTGCAGGTGGGGGTCGTCACTGAGGGTGCCACGGCGGCCGAGGCGCTGAGGAAGAACAACGAGGCCATGAGCCAGCTCATCGTCCTGATCCGAAAGCGGGGCATCGAGGACAGAGACCTGCAGACGACCCAGGTCAACGTCACCCCGCGCTACAAGTATGACAAGAGTCAGCAGGAACCGCCGAAGATCGCGGGCTACCAGGTCACAAACGAGGTGCAGGTGAAGGTCCGCGACATGACCCGTCTCGGGGCATTTCTCGATGAGACGGTCACCGCGGGCGCCAACCAGGTCCGGGGGATAAGCTTTGGCGTTGCAGAGCCTGCCAAATGGATGGACGAAGCGCGCAGGAAGGCCATGGCCGATGCGCAGAGGCGCGCCCAGGTCTACGCGGAGGCGGCGGGGGTGAAGATCGGAAAGCCCCTGAAGATCTCCGAGCAGGCTGGCGGCCGCCCGGGCCCCTACCCGGTTGCCCGCATGGAAGCCGCGGCGGCGCCCAATGTGCCCGTCGCGCCGGGCGAGCAGACCTTCACCGTCAACGTCGCCGTGAGCTACGCCATCGTCGAAACAAAGTGAGAGACGGGGGTGTTTTTTCCCTGTCCGAGCCCCTGTACGCACGGGTTTGAGGGCAAAAGGCAAAAAGCAAGACCTGACCCCGGAGGTTGCTATGCCGCAGAAGATCCGAATCATCGCCGGTTCTGTTGTCGCCCTGGCCGAGCTTTCCGACACGGAGTGCGCCAGGGCCATCGCCGCAAAGCTGCCCATCGAGACGGTCCCGAACGAGTGGGGCGACGAGTTCTACTTCACAATCCCCGTGAAGCTGCCCCTTGACGCAACGGCCACGGGAAAGGTAAAGGTCGGCGACATCGGCTACTGGCCCCCGGGAAGCGCGCTGGCCATCTTCTTCGGGCGCACGCCCATGAGCACGGGGCCGGACCCGGTGCCGGCAAGCGAGGTGAACCTTGTAGGCCGGATCACCTCCGATGCGTTATTGCTGAAAAAGGCCAAAGGGGCCTCGAGCATCCGCATCGAAAAGGAGTGAGAACGTGAAGAAAATTGCATGGCCTGTCGTGATCCTCTTTGCCCTTGGCCTCGTCGGCTGCGGGGCCGCGAAGCGCCCAGTCCTGTACCCCAACAACCACCTGAAGACGGTCGGAAACGCCCAGGGCGAGCGGGACATCGACGACTGCATGCGGATGGCCGAGACCTACGTGAAGAAGAACCAGGATTCCAAGGTGGCCGAGGGGGCCGTGAAGGGAGGCGCCGTCGGGGCGTCCACCGGGGCGGCCGTCGGCGCCGTGACGGGTAACTTCGGCAGGGGTCTTGCGGCCGGGGCGGCAGGCGGGGCGGCAGGAGGCGCCACACACGGGCTGTTCAAGGCGGCCGAGCCCAGCCCGGTCTACAAGAACTTCGTGAACCGCTGCCTCAAGGAAAGGGGCTACGAGCCCATGGGGTGGCAGTAAGGGCCGGGGGCTTCGGGCTCAAAAAAATCCCCCTCTTTCCCCCTTTTGCAAAGGGGAAGGAAAGGGGGATTTTCTTTTCCTTGGGGCTTATGGTTTGAGGCCTGCGGCTGTTTTTACAGGTACGGGAAGATCCCTTCAATAACTTTGTCGAAGTTCTTCTGCACGTTCGCTTTCCCCGTGACCATGCCCATGTGGCCGGGCAGCAGGTACTCCACGTCCAGCTTCGAGAGTCTCCGGATGCTTTCCTTGAGGAGCTTGCCGTCGCCGCCGGGGAAATCGGAACGGCCCACGTTCATCTGGAAGATCACGTCGCCGGGGAAGAGGGCCTTCTTCGCCGGCCAGTACAAGCCGATGGAACCCGGCGAGTGGCCCGGCACGACGGAGATCTGGAAGGCCTCCCCGTTGAGCATTACATCCCCCTCCTTCAGGGGCAGGTTGACGTCCACGACAGGGGCCTTGAGGCCGAAGAGCTGGTAGAGGTAGGCGCCGGGGCCTTTCATGAACTCCATCTCGATCTCCGAAAGGGCGATCTTCACCTGCGAGCTGTCGAAGAGCGCCGAGGCCTCGTAGTGGTCCGGGTGCGAGTGGGTGTTGATGACGAATCGGATGTCCTCCTTCCCGATGCCGTCCTTGGCCATCCGCTTCAGAAGGTCAGGCAGGTGCTTGCCCAGGCCCGGGTCGACGAGGGCCCCGACGGAGCCCCCGATGAAGAAGCTGTTGCAGTTGTTCTCGAAGTAGTTGGTCCACTCGTAGACGAAGAGATCATCGGCAAGTTTCATGAACGTCTCCTTTTAGCGGAAGGCGGCATGTGATCGAGAAGTCTATAACTGATCGGTAAGTCGAAGACAAGGTCATTCTCCACATTCCCGTTGCGCCCGCCCGAGTTCTGTGATTAGCAGGCTGGAGAAGGGAACCGATGGTAAGGGTTCCGCGGGGAGGAGTGCCAGCCGATGGAGCGACAGACAAAGGCCTATCTCTATGCCGTGGCGACCGTCGTGCTGTGGTCCACCGTGGCCTCGGCCTTCAAGCTGACGCTGGCACACCTCGGCTTTCTCGAGATGCTCCTGGGGTCATCCATCGTGTCGCTTGCGGCCCTGTCGGTTATCGTGCTTGCCCAGGGAAAGCTTGCCGTCATTGCCAAATCCTCGACGAACGACATCGCCCGCTCGGCGTTTCTGGGGTTTCTCAACCCCTTCCTCTACTACGTGATCCTCTTCAAGGCCTACTCGGTCCTGCCAGCCCAGGAGGCGCAGCCCCTGAACTGGACCTGGCCCATCATGCTGGTGCTGCTCTCCATCGCGATCCTCAAGCAGCCCATCCGCTGGTTGAACGTGCTGGCCGTCGCGATCAGCTTCTCGGGCGTCCTCGTCATCTCCACCCGCGGCGACGTGCTGGCCTTGCGATTCACAAACCTTCCGGGGGCCCTCCTGGCGCTAGGGAGCTCCGTCATCTGGGCCCTCTACTGGATCTATAACGTAAAGGACGGTCGAGACGAGATCGTCAAGCTCCTCCTGAACTTTGCCTTCGGCTCGGTTTTCACGCTCGCCGCAGTGATTCTCTTCGGGGACATCCGGGTTCCGCCGGCGGCGGCCCTCGTCGGGGTTCTCTGGATCGGCCTCTTCGAGATGGGGATCACCTTCGTCACCTGGCTCAAGGCCCTGCAGCTCTCGCGCACGACGGCGCAGGTGAGCAATCTCGTCTACGCCGCGCCCTTTTTCTCGCTGTTCCTCATCCGCTACATCGTCGGCGAGGAGATTTTGCCCTCCACCGTGGTCGGGCTCGTCCTCATCGTGGCTGGGGTTATCGTGCAGCAGTACGCAAGTCGAGCAGAAGGGGCGTGACCGATGGCGAACTCCTTCGAGGACATCCGGAAGACCCTGCTCGAAGAAGGCGCCGACCTCGTGGGGTTTGCCGACATGACGGCCGTCCCCGCCGAAGATCGCAGGGGGATGCCCTGGGCGATTTCGATTGCAGCGGCCCTGCAGCCCGCAATCGTCTCACGGATCACGAAGGGGCCCACTCAGGAGTACTTCCGGGAATACGGGAGAGCCAACTCTCTGCTCTCCTCGCTTGCGAACCGGGCCGCAGGGCTGCTGAAAGACAGGGGGTTCGAGGCCATTGCCCTGGAGCCCACGACGGAGGAATTCGACGCGGTGCGTCTCCGCGCCGGGCTCTCCCACAAGATCGCCGCCACGCGCTCGGGGCTGGGCTGGATCGGGAAAAACGCGCTGGTGGTCACGAAACCCTTCGGCTCGGCCGTCCGGCTCACGACGGTCCTCACCGATGCACCCCTCGAGACGGGCGCGCCCCTCGACGAGTCCCGATGCGGCGCCTGCACGGCCTGCGTCGATGTCTGCCCGGCGAAGGCGCCGTCGGGAAGGAACTGGAGGCTCGGCATCTACCGGGATGATTTTTTCGATGCCCGCGCCTGCTGCCGGAAGGCAACGGAGTTCTGCGAGGCCGCGGCAATCGACTCCACGATCTGCGGCATCTGCATCGAGGCCTGCCCGTGGACGAGGAAGTATCTCAAGCGAACCCCAGGCCTGAAGGCAAGAGCCTCAAGACAAGAGAAATAAGAAAATCCCCCTGTCATCCCCCTTTACGAAAGGGGGAATGAGGGGGATTTTTCCTGGACCCTGAACCCCGGACCCTGCCCCCTTTCTTAATTACGCCTCCCTCGAGAGGTTCAGCAGGTAGGTCTTCAGGCTTTCGTTCTTGTTCTTCAGGCCGAGCTTGGCGCGGATGTTGTTGCGGTGGAAATCCACCGTGGAGGGCGAGAGGTTCAGCAGGTCGGCGATTTCCTTCGTCGTCTTGCCGTCCTTGATGAGGGATGAGGTTGGCGACCTTTATCTCCGTGTGGGTGAGGTTGGACGACGCGATCGCGAGGTGCTGCATGATGGTCAGGGCGAAGGCCGGATGCTCGTTTACGATCTCCCGAAACTTCTTCTGGTCCAGAACGACGAGCCGGGTGTCGTCCTCGTCGGCTATGGCTGTGGCAGTCCGGAAGGCCGAGTCGATCACGGCCACCTCGCCGAAAAACTCGCCGGGCCCTATCACGGCCAGCGTGATCTCGCGGCCGGGCTCCTTCGTCGAGAGCCGGACCCGCCCGGAATAGATGATGTACATCTCGAGGTCCGTCGAGCCCTCTTCGAAGATGACATCGGATTTGCGGTACGACCGGATTTTTGCCGGGACCTTGAGCGAGGAAATCGTTTCAAGGACCATGGAACCTCCGGCGCAGGAACGTTTCGGGGTGTCTTATGGAGTGGACCGAAGGACGAACCGGGTGGACGGCGATGGGGTTTACCGTTGACGGCTGACGCACTCGACGGCGCGCGGGGCAGATCAGCGGGACGCGGAAGGCATGGGATCTGCCTTACCCGGTGTTTACCGGGGTCCAGGGTGAGTTGTCAAGCCCTAGCGGGGGTTGCTACAGCGCCTGGATGGCCCAGGAGGGGAGGGTTCTCCTGACCCGCCTCGCCATTCCGTGCATGAAAAACACGGCGACGAGCAGGAGCAGCAGGGGCTGCGAACCCAGCGTGCGGATGGCTTTTTCCGTTAGATGTTCGAGTTTCTTCATGGCGGGTAAACTGCGGGCTCCCCGCCCTGCGCGGAGGGGAGCCCGTTTGTCTCTCTGTTTTCTTTCCTCAGCCGATCATGTTCTTGATGGCATCGGCAACGGGCGAGGTGAAGAGGGCGATCAGCACCGCGTAGAGGGCGAAGGAGCCGGCGGCCTCGCTCACGTAGAGCTTC
>JAGPKU010000116.1 GCA_018053845.1 Syntrophobacterales bacterium | reverse complement strand
CAAATGATGCCGTCAGCAGCTTACTTCTTTGCCTCGGGGGCCTTCTTCTCCTCGGCCTTCTTGGGCTCTTCCTTCTTGGCCTCGGCCTTCTTGGGCTCAGCCTTCTTGGCCTCCTTCTTCGCGGGCTTCTTCTCGGCCTTCTTGGGCTCAGCCTTCTTGGCGTCCTTCTTGGGCTCGGCCTTCTTGGCCTTGTCGTCAGCCTTCTTCTCGGGAGCCGGAGCAGCCTCCTTCTTCTCGGGGGCCTTTGCCGGGGCAGCCTGGGCGAAGCACAGACCCGTCGTCGCCACCACGAACATCATGGCAAACAGGATTGCGAGAACCTTCTTCATTGAGTTTTCACCTCCTTTCATAAAGTTTGAATCACCCGTTTACAAGGAGCATGCCATGAAGCGCTATAAATAAATAATCAATAAAAACAGTTACTTAAAATTATTCCATCTTGAGATAGGACCGGGTTTTTCACTTTTTGGCCATGTGACTTACCGATTCGGGAACAGACAGACAAATTCGAGGTGCGGATTACAAATTTTGGATGACAAATTACATTTTTTAAAATCTTGAGATCGTCGGGAATCATTCCACCTCAGAAACAGCTATCACGTTTCCCTTCCCTCGAGAGACTTTGTCACGATCATGAAAGATACTGAGATTCGGTCATTTCCGCGGGGCGTGTCATCGCGGAGGCGGGCAGCGGGAATTCAGGATTCATTGAAAATACCGGATTCCGCATCGCGCTTCGCTTGTGCGGAATGACGAAATAGGCATTACCACACAATCTCAGCACGCGGCGGGACGGAATTCCGCAGCGGACCCGGGCGGCTCAGCCCTGCGGCGGTCGGCTCAGCCCGTACTTGTCCCACCGGTAGGCGAAGGCCCGATAACTCATGTTCAAGAGCTTCGCGGCCCGGGCGCCGACATGGTTGGCCTTTTCCATGGCTTTCTGCATCAGGTCCTTTTCGAGTTCCTCGTAACTGATCCCCACGTCGGGCAGATCCCCGGGCATGATGCACTTCAGGGCGCTTCGCTTCTCGGGGGAGTCGAGCTCGTGCTTCTTCCAGCTGTACCAGAAGGCATCGTAGTTCATGTCCAGGAGCCGGGCGGCCTTCGCGATGACGTTGTTGGATTTCGCCATGGCCTTGACGAGGAGTTCCTTTTCCAGTTCCTCGAGATCGATTCCCTCATCGGGGATCTCGATGCCCATGGCGGCCCGGGGGTCCGATCGCAGTTCCCCGCGGATATCGCCCAGGCCGATCGTGTCGGACTCGCTCATCAGGACGGCTTTCTCCAGGACGGATTGCAGCTCACGGACATTGCCCGGCCAGGAATAGCCGACGATGCCCTTCATCGCCGCGTCGTCGATCTTCTCGACGTTCTTGCCGAAGCTGTGATTGAACTTCTGGAGGAAGAAATTGGCCAGGTCGGGGATGTCCTCCTTCCGTTCCCTGAGCGGCGGCATGTGGATCGTCACGACCTTGAGCCGGTAGTACAGATCCTCCCGGAAGCGGCCGTTCCTCATCTCCTCGTGAAGGTCCTTGTTGGTGGCCGAGACGACCCGCACGTCGACCTTGATCGGCTCGCGGCCCCCGACCCGCATGATCTCCCGCTCCTGCAGAACCCGAAGGATCTTGGACTGGGTCATCAGGGGAAGATCCCCGACCTCGTCGAGGAAGATCGTCCCGCCGCCGGCGGCCTCGAACAGCCCCTTCCTGCGCTGCGTGGCGCCCGTGAAGGCGCCGGGCTCGTAGCCGAAGAGCTCGCTCTCGAGGAGGGTTTCGGGGATGGCGGCGCAGTTGACGGCCATGAAGGCCTTCTCCCTGCGGGCGCTGTTGTAGTGGATCGCCTTGGCGATCAGTTCCTTCCCGGTGCCGCTTTCCCCCAGGATCAGCACCGTGGCCGGGCTGTCGGCCACCTTCCGGACGATGTGGATGACGTCCTTGATGGCCTTCGAGTGCCCGATGATCCCCTGGATGCTGAACATGTCGTTGAGGGCCTTGCGCAGCTCGAGATTGTGCCGCATCAGCTCCCTGCGCTCGAGGGCCCTGCGGATGGCCAGCAGGACGACCTCCTTGTCGAGGGGTTTGGTCAGGTAGTCGAAGGCGCCCTTCTTCATCGCCTCGACGGCCGAATCGACGGTGCCGAAGGCGGTCATGAGGATCACCGTCGGGGGCTGCTTGAGACCCTTGATCTTTTCGAGCAGCTCGATGCCGTCCATCCGCCCCATCTTGAGATCCGTGAGGACGAGGTCCGGCTCGTAGGCCTTCACCAGCCTCAGGGCCTCCTCGCCCGAGGCGGCCGAGAGGGTCTCGTACCCCTCGTCGGAGAGAATGGCCGTCAGGATGTCCCGCTGCAGGGTTTCGTCGTCTACGATCAGGATGACCGCCATGGCTGCTCCTCTTCCGGTCCGGCATCGGCCTGTCCCGCCTCTGCGGGAGGGGTCAGGGGCAGGCTGATCGTCACCTCGCTGCCCTGTCCCTCGACACTGGCGATCTCGATCTTGCCGCCGTGCTCCTCGATGACCCGCCTGGTCATGGCGAGCCCCAGGCCGAGCCCCTGGCTCTTGGTCGTGAAGAAAGGTTCGAAAATGCGGGCCAGCTGCTCCGCCGACATGCCGGTGCCCGTGTCGCCGATGCGCAGCACGAACCGGCCGTCGCGCTCCTCCGATCGGAGCGTGAGGGTTCCGCCTTCGGGCATGGCCTGAAACGCGTTCATCACCACGTTGAACAGGCAGCTCTTCATCAGCTCGGCGTCGAGCCGCAGCTCCGGAAGGGCGTCGTAGGCCTCGACGATCCGGATGCGGTCCGATTCCGCCTTGGCCCTCACGATCTCGACGACGTCGGCCAGCAGCTCCCGCGTGCCGCAGGGCTGCCGGTCGAGCTTCAGCGGCCTGCCGTAGTCGAGGAAGTCCCGCACGAGGCGATCGAGGCGGTGGATCTCCTCCTTCATGCTCTCCACGAGCTTCTCGAAGCCCTCGGCCCCGGCGCCGTCGGCCGGACGGTATTTCGTCCGGATGTGATCGATCGAGAGGCTGATGAAGTTCAGCGGGTTGCGGATCTCGTGCGCGATCCCCCGGGAGAGCTGCCCCACGGCGGAGAGGTGCTCCGCCTCCCGGAGCCGCTCTTCGAGCCTTCTCTGCTCGCGGAGGCGCTGGACCATGAAGTTGAAGCTCCGGGTCAGATCGCCGATTTCGTCCCTGCGCTCCACCGGGAGGCTCTGGTCGAGATCGCCTGCCGCCACCTTGCGGGCCGCCGTGACAACGTTGTGGATGGGGCCGGTGTACCACATGGACAGGAAGGTCGAGAGGAGGATCCCGATGGCGAAGACGGCCAGGGCCGCGAGGATGCGCTTCGTCGTGTTGCGGCGCATCGTCTCCTGCAGGTTCTCGACATTGATCTGGAGGTGGATGTAGCCGTAGTGGGCCTGGCCGGCGATGACGGGGATGATGACGTTGTAGGCCTTGCCCTCCTGGTCGACGGCGGGCTCCCCGAGCTCGGCCTTGATGATGAGTTCCTTCTTCTTCTGGCTCACCGGCGTGCCGACCTTGTTGGGGTTGGTGCTCGCGATGATCTCGTCGGCGTTGCTGATGATGGAGATCTCCTTGATCCCCTTGGTCTTCAGCGAGGAGAGGTATTTCTCCAGGCGGGTTTCGCTCGAGGCCCCCCCGGTGACCTCCTCGACGCCCACCTGGACCGCCTGGGCCAGTTCGGCGGTCTGGCTCTCGATCTGGGCCATCAGGTTCTTCTCGGACTGCCAGTAGATGGTGATCAGGGTGACCAGCAGCAGCGCGGTCATGACGAGCATCATCAGGATGAGCTTCTTGTTGAGGGAAAGATCGAGGAAAAAGTTCTTGAGCATGCTTCCGCGTCCGTCTTCCTGGCGCCGGGTTCGCCGGCCTCGCGGCCGGGTCGGGGGTTCGACGACGGTTTCACCCTTAACACCAAAGCCCTGCGCCTGTCAACGGCGCGGCCGGGTCGGCACGGGGCCGTCCGGGCGGGGATTCCGCCGTTGATTTTTTGCGGGCGGCCCCCTATAATCAACCCCGTTTCGCGCGACGCTTCCCCGACCGGGAGAGGATGCCGTGGGTTCTCAGTTCACAGGCCGCTTGACGAGGCACCGGGATTGGTGGATCACCCCCGCGGTCGTGCTGCGGTACTCGGTGCTGTCCTTCGTGCGGAACCGCGACATCCACACGGCGGCCACGATGGCCTTCTACGGGGTCTTCGCCCTGATCCCCCTGTGTGTGGCGGTCCTGCTGCTGCTGAGCCGGGTCTTCGTTTCGTCCCGGCAGGTCAGCGCGGCCGTCGAGGCGGTGATCATCCAGATCGTGCCCCAGCACTACGAGGTCATCCTCCGCGAGGTCTTCACCCTCGCGGAACAGAAGGCCCTGGGCCTGATCGGCCTCGTCCCGCTGCTCTGGTCCGTCGTTCCCCTGGTCCGCGCGATCCGTGCCGGGTTCCTCGGCGTCTTCAAGACGGAACGCGCAGCCGGCTTCATCCGGGACCGGCTCGTCGATTTCCTCGCCGTGCTGTCGCTGCTGCTGATGTTCCTGGTCCTCGCCGCCGGACAGATCTTCTACGCCGTGGTCGCGTCGGAGGCCGCGAGCCCCCCCGGCGCGTTGCGGGGATTGACGGAAGGGGTGATCCCCCTGCTGACGGGCACCCTGTTTCTCGCCGTCTTCTTCCTGGTCTTTTCCCCCGTGGCGCTCGAGTGGTGGAATCTGCTCCTGAGCGCCCTGGCCACGGCCGTGCTCTGGTCGATCGTCCGCCCGCTGTTCGGGGTGTTCCTGCAGGTCAACCCCGATTACGGGCTGGCCTTCGGGTCTCTCAAGGCGGTCTTCGTCCTGGTCGTCTGGGTCTACTACACCTTCGCCGTGATCCTCTTCGGGACGGAGATCCTGGCCAACACCCGCCGCCGCGAGGCCCTGCTGCTGGCAAGGCTGCTGGAAGACCGGAA
>JAGPKU010000037.1:17201-22365 GCA_018053845.1 Syntrophobacterales bacterium | reverse complement strand
CGTCCCGGATGAGCATCGTGGCGGGATCGAGACGCAGGCCCCCCGCGGCCTCATCGGCCGCCACGCCCCGCAGGGGCTCGACGGCGATGTCGGCCCCCTTCGGCTCGAGCTTCAGGATCACGTCGAACAGGTCGCCGGTCTGTGCCAGGGCGGGCGGCAGCCCCTCGGCCGTGGGGGCTTCGTGCCGGTGCGTGTGCACGGTGAACCAGGCGCAGACCCCGAGCCTGCCGGCCAGCAGCTTCAGGGCCATCAGGCGCTCCCGGGCGGCCTCCCCGAAGGGGAACCCGTCGATGAGGACCATCTCGGGCTGGAAGATGTTCTGGGCCGTCAGGTCCGTGAGCCGCTCCTCGAGCTTGGGGACGGTGAACCCCTCCACCCGGAAGGTCATGATGAACCGGTGGGGCAACAGGTCCTCGAGCACCCCGTCGAGCTTCGTCCACTGGGATCGGCCGGTCAGGTCCTGGAAGAGCTTCTGGTACCAGAGGTTCACCTTGGTGACGGGCTCGTCGAGGCTGATGTGCAGGACGTTCTTTTCCCGCAGCATGGCGTTGAGGGCCAGCTGCACGATGAAGGCCGTCTTGCCGACCCCGGCGGGCGCCAGCACCGCGCCGAAGCGTCCCGGCTCCAGGATCTCTTCGCCCTGCCGGCCCAGGGACCGGAGGGGGTTGCGGAGGATCAGGTCTTTCTTGAACATGTCGATATTCCTGTCCCTGAGATGGATGACGTTTTCGATTTGTTGGGTCTGCATGAGCTCGGGGCTAGGCCGCGTTCTTCTTGCGCGCCGCCACTTCCTCGGCGATCTTCTCGGCGATGGACGGCGGCACCAGCTTGTACATGGCGAACTCCATCGTGAACTGCGCCTTGCCCTGCGTCGCGGAGCGGAGGGCCGTGGAGAAGCCGAACATCTCCGCCAGGGGCACGTGGGCCTCGACGACGGACAGGACGCCCTCGTCCTGGGCGCCGACGATCATGCCCCGGCGCTGGTTCAGCAGGCCGATGACCGGGCCCTGGAACTCGGTGGGCGTCTCCACGACGACCTTCATGACGGGCTCGTGGATCACGGGCTTGGCCTTCGCGTAGGCCTCGCGGAAGGCCCCGCGCGCCGCCGCCTGGAAGGCGATGTCCGAGGAGTCCACCGCGTGGGAGGCCCCGTCGTTGATGACGACCTTGACGCCCGTGACGGGGAACTCCATCTTGGGTCCCTTGGCCAGGCACGACCGGAAGCCCTTCTCGCAGGCCGCGATGAACTGGGTCGGGATCGCGCCGCCGGTGACCTTGTTCTCGAAGACGAAGTCCTCGTCGGCGACGGGCTCGATCCAGCCGGCCACACGGCCGTACTGGCCGGAGCCTCCCGTCTGCTTCTTGTGGGTGTAGTTGAACTCGGCGCGCTGCGTGATCGTTTCCCGGTAAGCCACCCGGGGACTGCCCGTCGTCACCTCGGCCGCGTACTCGCGGCGCATGCGCTCGACGTAGACCTCGAGGTGCAGCTCGCCCATGCCCTCGATGATCGTCTCGTTGGTCTCGGCGTCCACGCGGCACCGGAAGGTCGGGTCCTCCTTGGTGAAGCGGTTGAGGGCCTTGGACATGTTGACCTGGGCCTTGTTGTCCTTCGGCACGATCGCCAGCGAGATGACCGGCTCGGGGACGTACATGGAGGTCATGGTGAGGTTGACGCCCGGGGAGACGAAGGTGTCGCCCGAGGCGCACTCGATGCCGAACAGGGCCCCGATGTAGCCCGCCGAGACGGATTCGATGTCCTCCATCTGGTCGGCGTGCATGCGCACCACGCGGCCCACCTTGACCTTTTTGCCCGTGCGCACGTTGACGATGGTGGAGCCCTTGGCGATCGAGCCCTGGTAGACGCGGATGTAGGTGAGCTGCCCGTAGGGGCCGTCCTCGAGCTTGAAGGCGAGCGCGACGACGGGTTTCGCGGGGTCGCTGGCGAGCGTCACGGGCGCCTCGTCGTTGTCCATGTCCAGGGCCGTGTTCTCCACGTCCGAGGGGCAGGGCATCAGGGCGCAGACGTAGTCGAGCAGGGGCTGGACGGCCTTGTTCTTGTAGGCCGAGCCCATGAGCACCGGGGTGAGCTCGCGGCGGATCGTCCCGGTGCGCAGGGCCGCGATCAGCAGCTCCCGCGGGATCTCGCGCTCCTCGAGGGCCGCCTCCATGAGTTCGTCGGAGAACATGGACGCCGCCTCGATCAGCTCCGCCCTCTTGGCCGCCGCCTCGTCGCGCAGACCGGCGGGAATCTCCTCCGTGCGGACCCCCTCGCCGTTTTCCCCTTCGAAGTACAGGGCCTTCATGTCGATGAGGTCGACGACCCCCTGGAAGTTCATCTCTAGACCGATGGGGATCTGCAGGGCCACGGCATTGTGGCCGAGCTTCGACTTCAGCTGGGCGATCACGCGGGACGGGTCGGCGCCGCTGCGGTCGCACTTGTTGATGAAGGCGATGCCGGGAACCTTGTAGCGCTTCATCTGCTGGTCCACGGTGATCGACTGGGACTGGACGCCGCCCACCGAGCACAGCACGAGGACCGCGCCGTCGAGCACCCGCAGGGAACGCTCCACCTCGATGGTGAAGTCCACGTGGCCGGGGGTGTCGATGATGTTGATCTCGTGGCCGAGCCACTCGCAGAAGGTCGCCGCCGAGGCGATCGTGATCCCGCGCTCCTTCTCGAGCTCCATGGAGTCCATCGTGGCCCCGACGCCGTCCTTGCCCTTGACGTCATGGATCGCGTGGATGCGCTTGGTGTAGAAGAGGATGCGTTCCGTCAGCGTCGTCTTCCCGGAGTCGATGTGGGCGCTGATGCCGATGTTCCGGACCTTTTGGATGTCGCTTTTCATGGTTCCTTTCCTGATGGGGAAATCCCGCCACCCCCCCCCGGCGGAAAAGAAAACTCCCCGCATCTGATGGGTGCAATCAAACGGGGGAGCCATCGAACCACGGACTGCAGTCGATATCGGGAACTCCAGCTTGGGGGTGATGACGAATTTTTGGATAATATGTATTTGATGATCATTTGTCAAGAATATTTTTTGAGGAACAGGGGGGGCGAAACGGGGCGGTGCCGGTGCCCCTGCGGGCGGGCGCCGGGGCGGCGATATTTTGTTGCCGGACCCCGGGGATGCTGCTATGGAGAAGAGCCGGATGCCGAAGGAGGTCGCAATGGGCAAGATCTACGAATACCGGACAACGGTGACGATCGGGGACACGAACCTGCTGCAGCACATGTATTTCGTGCACTTCTTCACGCTCCAGGGGGTCACGCGGGACCTGTGGGTGAAGGAGTGCGTGCCGGGCGGCCTCGAGTCCATCCGGGAGGGCCTCGTGCTCATCACGAAGAACGCCATGTGCGAGTACAGGAAGGACTTCTTCCTCTACGACCGGGTGCTCGTGCAGATGCAGATCCGCAACATCCGCGGGGCGAGCGTGGAGCTGGTCTTCCGGTTTTTCAGGGAAGACACGATGGAGCTCCACGCCGAGGGGACCAACGAGATCGTCTTCGCCAACAGCAGCCACCGGATCTGCCGGATCCCGCCGAATTTCCGGAACGCGGGGATCGAGTACTCCGCCGCCGAGTGAGGGCCGACGCATCGGACCCCGGGGTTTGGACATGAAACCGAAGCGGGCGATCATCGCTGCCCTCGGCCTTTTCGGCCTCGTCCTGCTGACGGTCTACGCCGGCGGGCGGGCCGTCCGCGCGCCGGCGGAGGGGCCGCCTTCCGCCGGGGACGGCCTGATGATGGGCATGAACGCCTTCACCGACGTTCCCTACCTGCCCACGCCCCACGAGATCGCGGAGGAGATGATCCGGCTGGCGGGCGTGACGGCGGACGACGTGGTCTACGACCTGGGCTGCGGCGACGGGCGCCTCGTGATCGCGGCGGCGGCAAGGCGGGGCGCCCGCGGCGTGGGGGTCGACATCGACCCGGATCTCGTCGCCGAGAGCCGGGAAAAGGCGAGGCTTGCCGGCGTGGAGGACCGGGTGCGCTTCGTCAGGCAGAATTTCTTCGAGACCGACGTCCGCGAGGCGACGGTGGTGCTGATCTACCTCCTGCCCGAGATCAACCTCCGCCTGCGTCCCAAGCTGATCGGGGAGATGAAGCCCGGCTCGCGCCTGGTTTCCCACGCCTTCGATATGGGGGAGTGGCAGCCGGACGGGCTCTCGAAGATCGGGCTGCAGAGCGTGTATCTCTGGGTCATCCCCGCCAACGTGACGGGGCGGTGGACATGGACGCTCCCCGGCGAGCCGGGGGAGCCGCACGTGATGCAGCTGAGCCAGGAGTTCCAGCGGATCCGGGGGGAACTGTTCCACCGGGGCGTGAAAACGGAAATCAACGGCGCGCAGCTCGCCGGCGACCGGATTGCGTTCGCCGTCGAACAGGCGGTCGACGGCGTCCTCGTCTCGAGGCGATACGCGGGGGTCGTCGAGGGCGACAGGATCACCGGGACGGTCGTTTCCGGCGGCGGGGTGCGCGAGCAGAGCCGCCGATGGCTTGCGGTCCGCGACGCCGCCACCGCCCGGCCGATCGACGCGGGCCCGCGGGGACAGGAGCTTCCCTGGTACTGAGGGAGCGGGCGGCGGCCTGGCACGTCGGTTGCACGCCATACAGAATCGGCAAATCGATCCCGGGGGGAAACCTCATCCATTTCCCCGGGCGGAGGGACTGCATGGATGTCAAGTACATCAACCCCTTCCTGACCGGCACGCTCGAAGTCCTGAAAAAAATGGCCGCCATTGATGCCGTCCCCGGCAAACCCCGCGTCAAGACGGACGAATCCGCCTTCGGGGATGTCTCGGGCATCATCGGAATCACGGGCGATGCCCTCGGCTCCCTGGCGCTGAGCTTCTCCGAGGCCTGCATCTGCAGGGTCGTCGCCAACATGCTGGGCGAGCGGTTCGACGGGGTGACCCAGGAGATCATCGACGCCGCGGGGGAGCTCACGAACATGATCTCCGGGGCGTCGCGGACGCAGATGGAGAAGATGGGGATGCGCGTCTTTGCCGCCATCCCCACCGTCGTCCACGGGAGGCGGCACACGATCAGCCATATCCTGAAGGCCCCGAGCATCGTGATCCCCTTCTCGACGGCGGCGGGGCCCTTCTTCGTCGACGTCTGCATCCGGACCGTGGAGCAGGGCGAGAGGGACGCCGTCCATT
>JAGPKU010000037.1:14074-17101 GCA_018053845.1 Syntrophobacterales bacterium | reverse complement strand
CCGGAGGCCCCTCGCCGTGCAGCCGTCGGCGTCCCTACTTCGTTTTCTCCCCCCCCCAGAGCGACAGCAGCGGGGCCTTGACCTTCATGGCCTTGCACTTGTCGTCCAGTTCCTTCCGCATCAGTTCGTCATACCGGTCGATGATGACGAACTCGGCGTAGTCGAACATGAGGATCATGCGGCTCTGGCTCTCCAGCGCGTGCCGCTGGTCCACGGCCGTCTCGAAGATGGCCTGGTACTCGGCGAACAGCCACATGTGCCGCCGCATCAGGATGAGCGCGTAGACGGCCTGGGGCAGCGGGATGCGGTCCCGGTAGCTCGCGTCGGCGTACTTGGTGAACAGGGCGGCGGCATCCTCGAAGGGCTTGTCGGTGGAAAAGAGCTTCAGGAAGCTGCTGTAGAAGCTCAGCGCCTGCTCCATGGCCTTGTCTTCCGGCAACGTGTGATAGGCCGGCGTCTTGGGGTTGATCTTGACGTTCTTATACCACTGCTGGGCGATGGCCCGGGCATTCTGTTCGACGATCTCGATGAGCTTTGTGGCGTGCGGTCTCATGGCCTGACCTCCTTCCTTTCAGCCTGTGTGGGGATCCCGGTCGACGGATCTTCCGGCCTGCCGCAGGGCCGGCTAGGACGGCTTGCCGCTCTTGCGGTCCGTGCTCTTCTTCAGGGCGTTTTCGGCCAGCTTCTGTTCCGTGATGTCCTCCAGGGTCTCCACGGCCCCGACGAGCTCTCCCCGCGAATCCCGGATCACGGCTGCCGTGAACCGCAGCCAGCGCCCGCTCTTGCCCAGGTCGGGGAAGAAATCGGTGGCCTCGAAGGCCTCCTCGATCAGGTCGGATTTGCGGTATTTCCCCGAGTACCACTTCGAAACCTTGTCCGCCGCGCAGTCCACGAGCAGGTCGGCCATGCAGGGGCGCTCCTTCGCGTAGAAGGCGCGCCAGTGCTCGTTGGTGCCGACCATGTCCTTGGCCTTCAGGTTGGTCAGCTTCTCCAGGGCCCGGTTCCAGTACAGGATCCGGTGGTCCTTGCCGATCACGAAGGCGGGGATGGAGAAGCCCTGGACGATGCTGTGCAGCCTCTTTTCGCTCTCAACGAGCTTCTGCTCCGTTTCCTTGCGCTCCGTGATGTCCTCGAGGGTCTCGATGGCGCCCGCCAGGGCCCCCCGGGAGCTGCGGATGGGGGAGACGGTGAAACGCAGCCACCGCCCGCCGTCGCCCAGGTCGGGGAAGAAGCCCTCGGCCTCGTAGGTGTCCTCGAGCAGCTTCGACTTGGCGACGCCGCCGTACCACTCGGGGATCGTCTCGAGGGACTGGTCGACGAGCAGATCGGCCATGCAGGGGCGCTCCTTCGCGTAGAAGGCCCGCCAGTGACGGTTGGTGCCGATCATCTCCTCGGCCGGGATCCGGCTCAGTTTCTCCAGGGCGCGGTTCCAGTAGATCACCCGGTGGTCCATCCCGATCACGAAGGTCGGGATCGGCGAGCCCTCGATGACGCTGAAGAGCTGCTGCTCGCTCTCGCGCTGCTTGAGCTGCGCCTGCATGCTTTCCGTGATGTCCTCGAGGGTCTCGATGGCGCCGATGATCTCGCCGCGCGTGTCCCGGATCGCCGCGGCCGTGAAGCGCAGCCAGACGCCCCTGTCGCCCAGGGCGGGGAAGAAGTCGGTGGCCTCGAAGGCTTCCTCCAGCAGCTCGGACTTGCGGTACTTGCCCTCGTACCACTTCGGGACCCGGTCCGCCGTCCCGTCGACGAGCAGGTCCGCCATGCAGGGCCTCGGCTCGGCATAGAAGGCCCGCCAGTGCTGGTTGGTCCCCACCACCTCGCTCATCGGGATTCTGCTGAGCCGCTCGAGGGCCCGGTTCCAGTAGAGGATCCGGTGGTCCTTTCCGATGACGAAGGCAGGGATGGAGAAGCCCTGGACGATGCTGTGCAGCAGGTATGCGGATTCGCGGGGGTCGCTCGTAATCCCCCCTTTGGCCTTTGAGGCCGTGCCGATTCCGCCTCCGCCCTTTTTCCCGACTGTTTTCTTTTTCATGACAAAGCCCTCCTTTCTTGAAAAGCCCGCCCGATCGGCCGCGCATCCGGCCCAGGCCGGATCTCCCGCGTGACGGACCCGCTGACCCGTTGCCCACCGCCTCGACGTGCCTGCCGCGACCGTCCGGGTCCCCTGCCGGCCTTGCCGCCTCCGGGTTCGTGCACCGGGCCGGGCGGTCGGGCCCGACGGGGACCCCTGGCTGAAGGATGCGGGAAAACCGGCGGAAAGGCAATAGGAGTAGATCATGAGGTAACCGTTAGGTGAATCCTCAGGATCCAGGCCGGGCGGGGATGCCTCGCCCTTCAAGCATTGTCGGCGTTCTGCCGATGAAACCGGTACGAGCTGCCGGGAGCCGCCCGGCCCGCCGCGAGGCGGGGCCGGAAAATACGCCCCGCCCGGCGAGCCGAGAGACGATGGTTCAGCCCATTCCGCCCGCAGAGGTTCTTCTGCGGCCTTCCGTGCATGTCCTGGTCGGCAGCGGGCCCGGTCCCGTCGAGCCCGAGATCGGGGCCTTCCTGGAGGCGGTCTACCCTCAGACGTTCTGGCGGCTCGCGGTCCACGAGGCCGTCAGCCCCTCCGCGGCCGTCTCGCTGATGAAGGCCGTCCGGGTCCACCTCGCGATCCTCCTGCTCGAGCGCCTCGAGGGGGCCCCGCCACCGCAGGGCGTCATCGGGCCGGCCTCGGCTCCCGGGCTGGTCCGCATCCTCAAGGCGGCCTGGAACGTCCCGGTCGTCGCCGTCGCGCAGTCGCCGGCCGAGCCGGGCCCCTGGGAAGAGATCCTCGCGTGCGGGGCCGACTGCGTCCTGCACACTCCCCGGGAATTGTGGGGCATCCGCTACCGGGTCGAGGCGATGACGTCGGTCTTCTACTCCCGGGACCGGCTCGAGACGGCGCCGGAGGTGCCGGCGTTCGTGAAGAATCAGCTTCGCCGGTGGGACGCCCTCGCGGCCGTCGCCTACGATAGCTTCCGGAAATACGGTCGCGTCGTCATCGGC
>JAGPKU010000037.1:11074-13974 GCA_018053845.1 Syntrophobacterales bacterium | reverse complement strand
CTCCCGGGACCGGCTCGAGACGGCGCCGGAGGTGCCGGCGTTCGTGAAGAATCAGCTTCGCCGGTGGGACGCCCTCGCGGCCGTCGCCTACGATAGCTTCCGGAAATACGGTCGCGTCGTCATCGGCGTCGAGAAAGACGAGGCCGACCCGGGCGGGGCGGCCTTCACGGCGATCACCTGCAACCCCTTCGGCGGGTGGCCGGACCGGCGGGTCCAGCAGATGGTGCTCGCCTACGATCCCGAGTGCGAGATCGTCGTGCGGTTCACCGACCTTGCCGGCCGGGTCAGGACGGAGAGGCTGCGCACCGGCCCCGAGGGGAACCTCCCGAGGAAGGCCCACAAGATCGGTCTTCTCAACGATACCCTGCGGGGCCTGCGGGTGGGGCGCAAGATGGCGCCCGTCGGGTGAGGGGGATAGGGTACAGGGACCTTCCTCTCTATAGAGACTGTGTCGCAATTCAGATTTTGTCATTCCGCACAAGCGAAGCGCGATGCGGAATCCAGTATTTTCAATGAGTTCTGGATTCCCGCTTTCGCGGGAATGACCGGATTTCGGCATTTTTCATTATTGCGACACAGTCTCGTAAAGAGAAAGGGCCTAATGCGGAAGAAGAAAGAGACAGGAAAAGGCCGGCCCCGTCGGGGGGCGGCCTTTTGGCGTTTCTCGAGGTGCGGGTCGTGCCGGGTACGGCTTCACTTGTGGAAGCTCGTGATGTCGAAGTAGTACCGCAGGCGGGCCCCGTCGCTCGTCCGGATGACGAAACTCTCGTACGTGCGCCCCCCGGCGTGGAGGATCTCCTGGGACTCGATGAGCCAGTCGCGGCTGCGCAGGCCGTGCAGGCCCGAGATGTAGGCGTACTGGTCGGCGAGGCCCTTGCGCCGGTCGCGGGCGTGGATCACGACGGCATGCTCCATGTCGATCCCGTCGCCGCCCGACCAGTCCTCGGCCATTTCCATCGCAACGGCCCTGCTGATGCCCCTGCGGGGCTTTTTCTGCCTGAGCGCATCGAAGAATCCCATGGTGGACCACCCCCGGACGGATTGGATCAACGATTCCGTGCAAGACACGTGCCCCGGGGGGGACGGCCCGTGAGCGGGCCCGGCGGCGCTCACCGGATGACGACTTTCTTGCCCTGGAGGTAGAGGATCAGCAGCACCAGCAGGATGATCAGGAGCACCGCGACGACGACCTCGCCGCCGTCGCCCCCGGCCAGGACCCTGTCCGAGGCCTGGGCCATGAGGTGGAGCTGTTCGTCGGAGATCGCCTGCAGGCGCTCGAGGGCCTCGCCCGGCGTCAGCCCGTGGGCCTCGAGCCCCGAGCGCACGATCTCGGTCTCGAGGGCCCGCTGGATCCGGCTGAGTTCCTCTCCCCGGGGCCTGCCCGGGTCGGGCGCAGAGGCGAGCCCCCCCAGCATGGCCGCCGTCGCGGGGGCGGTCAGGAAGGCCGTCAAGGCAAGGGAGACGGCGGCGGCAAGCAGGGGATTTCTCAATTTCGGCAGCACGGTGTGTCCTCCTTACCCGGCCCGGCGCGGCGCGGCCCCGGGCCTCTTTTTCTCAAAGGTTGCGCGGATCGTGTGGTCCTCCGTCAGGTCGGTGAACATGTACAGGGTCACGGGACCGATCGAGACCCCGTCCACCTCGATGTCTCGGATCGCGTAGCCGGCCCAGGGCCTCATGACGAACATCCTGCTCAGGCCGTAGCCGACGGGCTGCCTGTTGCAGGGCGTGATGGTTCCCCCGTGCCCGGAGGAGGCGGTGATGGTGATGACCGACCGCATGCGCCCGGTTTCGGGGGATGAGCCGCTTCCGGCCGTGCTCATGGGGTGAACCCTCCGCCGTCGCCGCCCCGCCGGGTCTCCTGCGCCCCGGCCGGGCGAAGGAGACGAAAGGGGATTCCCCCGGGGAATGGAGGGGGCCGTGAAAACTTCCCCGGGGGTATCCATCAGGACGTGCCGTCTACTTCCTCTTGAACGTCACGCTGATCGTCTGGTTGCTCTTCACGGCGGGGAAGGTGTAGGACTTGACGGCGCCCACGGAGACGCCGTTCACCTTCACGTCGTAGATCTTGTAGAACCAGCGTGGCGTCATGGTGAACGTCTTGCTCGACCCGGCGGGCACCGTGACCGTGCCCGAGGGCGAGATGGAGCCGCCCGTCCCGGCCGCGGCGGTGATCGTCACGCTCGACGATGCGGCCTGCTGGCTGACCGTGAAGGCGCTGCCGGCGATCGTCAGGCTGGCCGACCGCGATGCGGCGGCCGTGTTGGCCGCGACGGCATAACCGACCGCCCCCGGGCCTGAGCCGCTCGAGCCCGACGTGAGGGTCAGCCACGAGGCCCCGCTCGAGGCACTCCACGCGCAGCCCGCCTGGGTGGTGACGGTCACGCTTCCCGTGCCCCCGGAGGAGCCGAAGGACTGGCCGGCCGGCGAAATCGTATAGGTGCAGGCCGCCGCGGGCGGGGTGTAGGAAACCTCATTGGAGTAGGCGCTCTCCCTGCCCGTCGAGTCGTAGGCCTTGCAGGCGAAGTAATACGTCCGGCCCGCGTCGAGGCCGGTGATGTTGACGCTCGTCCAGTTGCCCACGTCGACCGTGCTGGAATAGCTCCCGCTGGCCGTCCCGTAGCCGACCTTGTAGCCCGCCACCGCCGCTTCCCTGTTGGCGTCCCAGGCCAGGGTCACGCCCGCCGAATGGGCCGGCTGTGAAAAGACGGTCAGGATGAAAAGAATCGACGAAAGAAACCAGGCGCAAAGAGGGATGCTCGAAGGGTGTCGTTTTGTGCAAGTCATGTGAAGCTCCCGCAGTCCTGATCGGTGAGGTCCGGCAGGTGAAGCGCCTGCGAGGAGCCTATAGGCAACGAGCATACCATCGGGAAGGGGGAGTTCCCAAGTATCTTATTTTACTT
>JAGPKU010000037.1:6929-10974 GCA_018053845.1 Syntrophobacterales bacterium | reverse complement strand
GTGCAAGTCATGTGAAGCTCCCGCAGTCCTGATCGGTGAGGTCCGGCAGGTGAAGCGCCTGCGAGGAGCCTATAGGCAACGAGCATACCATCGGGAAGGGGGAGTTCCCAAGTATCTTATTTTACTTGTATTTCTGTGATTTTCGGGATGGGGGCGGCGGTGAAAGCGGCGGCTAAGGATGAAGGTTCGATCCTACAGCATGAGGCCCATCATGTTGAAATAATGCCTTATTCCGGTCACTTGCGGCGTATGTTTTACCCTTCACCGGGCACTACATCGCTGCGGGGGAGTCCTCCTGGCAGAGCCGCTGGATGGCCTTGTGGAGCTCGCGAAAGGGGACGGGCTTGTAGAAACAGGCATGGGCGCCCGCTTTTTCGAAATCGTTGACGTTGACGGCCCCGGTCATGCCGATGATGCGGATGTGAGGGTACCTCTTCCTGACCGTCCCGCAGAGCTCGAAGCCCGTCATCCCGGGCATGACCGCGTCGGTGACGACGACGTCGTACGTGCCGCTCTCGAGCAGGCGAAGCGCCTTGAGTCCGTTTTCGGCCGTATCCGTCTCGTAGCCCGCCCGCACAAGGTAGAGCTTCAGGATCTCCGTCATGAAGGGGTCATCGTCTACAACCAGGATTCTCATCGGCCGTCACCGCGCTTATGGATGGGGGTGCAGTACAGCAAGGGCCGTACCACAGGCCCCGGTTTTTCAGAAGGCCCTGATTCCGTTCGACTTGTCGCCGCCTCCGTGCCGGGCGCCCGCCCCGGCCGCCGTTGCCGGTGGAGGGGATTCCCTGCGAGGCGCCCGGTGATGCCGGCAGGCGCCGGGCGTGGCCCCGGGCCGTCACCCTTTCCTGAAGTCGAGAGGGTTGATGCGGTATTTCTCCAGCAGCTCGTAGAGGTCGGCACGGTACTTGCCGGCCAGCTTCGAGGCCTGGCTGACGTTGCCCCGGCTGATCTTCATGAGCTGAACCAGGTAGTTGCGCTCGAAATCCTGCTTGCTTTCCTTCAGGGGCTTGAAGGCGTGCTTCTCGTCCGCCTGGCCCGGGACGAGGATCAGCTCCTCGGAAATCACGTTTTCCGTCGACATGACCACGGCGCACTCGATGATGTTCTCGAGCTCCCGGACGTTGCCGGGCCAGGCGTAGAGCATGAGCTTCTGCATGGCGCCGGGGGCGAGCGTCTTGGCGGGCTTCTGGAGCTTTTCCGCCACCTTGGCCAGGAAGTGCTCCACCAGCACCGGGATGTCCTCCTTGCGCTCCCGCAGGGGCGGCACCTTGATCGGCACGACGTGGACCCGGTAGAACAGGTCGCTGCGGAACGCCCCGGACTCGACCTCTTTGGCGATCTCCTTGTTCGACGCCGAGACGATCCGCACGTCGACCTTCACGGTGCGGTGCGAGCCCAGGGGGTAGAACTCCTTTTCCTCGATGGCCTTGAGGAGCTTTCCCTGCATGGGCAGGGGGATCTCGGAGATCTCGTCGAGAAAGATGATGCCCTTGTCGGCCTGGACGAAGAGCCCCTTCTTGCTCGCCACGGCGCCCGTGAAGGCCCCTTTCTCGAAGCCGAACAGCTCGCTCTCCAGCAGGTTGGCGGGGATGGCCGCGCAGTTGATGGCCACGAAGGGATGGTCCCTGCGCTTGCTGAGCCGGTGCAGGGCCCGGGCCACCATCCCCTTGCCCGTGCCGCTCTCGCCGCTGATGAAGACGTTGGAGTCCGTCTCGGCGGCGAGGGCCACGGCGTCGAAGACGCGCTTCATGGCCTCGCTGGGCCCGATGATGTTCTGCCCCTCCAGGTCGGAGCGCGTCAGGCGCCGGAGCCGCTTCACCTCCCGGGACAGGCGGGCCTTCTCGATGCCGTTGCGGATCTGGACGAGCAGCTCGCGGTTGTCGAAGGGCTTGGTCAGGTAGCTGTAGGCCCCCTCCTTCATGGCCTCGACGGCGCTCTCGATCGTCCCGTAGGCCGTGAGGATGATCACCGGCAGCTCCGGGTCGACGTCGCGGAGGCTCTTCATCAGTTCGATGCCGCTGCCCTCGGCGAGACGCAGGTCGAACAGGGCGATGTCGAAGGTCTCCTCCCCGAGCCGCTTCTTCGCCTCGCGGGCGTCGGGGACCGCCGTGACGGCATAGTTCTCTGATTCCAGGCGCATCTGCAGCACCTTCAGGACGCTCACGTCGTCGTCGACGATCAGGATCCGCTCCATCGGTTACCCTCACTTGCGCGTCGGCATGGTCCGCCGCTTCTCCTCGAGGCTCCGGTCGATCTCCTTCATCTGTTCGATCTGCTTCTGCAGGGCGTCGACCTGCTTTTCGAGCGCGTCGATTTGCCGCTTCAGGGCCGGCGCCCCCCGGTCCCGGTTGGCGAGCTCCTTCTCCCGGCTCGCGAGTTCCTTCTCCCGGCTCGCCAGATCGCCCAGGACGGCGATGAAGGCCTCGGCCGGGGGACGCCAGTCGCTCCGGGGATGCTCGGCGACAAGCCGGCGGAACGTCTCCAGGGCCTTGGCGTAGTCCTTCTTCGGGTTGCGGGGGTGGGCCTGGATCGTGCCGATCTTGAAGAGGCCCGCGTCGGCCGCTCTGGGGTAGAGCCGGTTGATCTCGCCGTATTGCCGCTCGGCGGCCTCGAAATTCCCCGCGGCCAGCTGCTGGTCCGCCTGCCAGGTGTCCGGCTTGGCCAGCAGCCCCTGCACGCCGGTGCACCCGGGGATGCCGATCAGGATCAGGCAGGCAAGGAAAACGTAAAGGTGCTTCCCTTCCCGATTTCGCTTTCGGCCCATACCCGACCTCCGTGGGCTTTGATGATGTGCTTCACGATGGCAAGCCCGAGCCCCGTGCCGCGCACGGCGCTCTTGCCGTCGTCGACACGCTTGAACTTCTCGAACACTTCCTTCAGCCCCGACTCGGGGATCCCGCGTCCCGTGTCGGAAACCGCCACCTCGACGAGCCCGGCGTCCGGGCGGCGGCATGCGGCGATCGTGATGCGCCCTCCGTCGGGGGTGAACTTCAGGGCATTGCTCAGCAAATTCTCGATGACCACCTCGATCTTCTCGGTGTCCATCCGGATCGGCGGCAGATCCGGGGGGATCTCGACGTGCATCACGATGTGCTTGCGCTGGGCGACGGGGGAGAATCGCTGCAGGTTCCTTTCCACCAGCGGCCCCAGGGGCGCCGTCTGCAGCGTCAGCGGCATGGTCCCCGATTCCATCATGGAGAAGTCGAGCAACCGGGTGACGGACCGAATCAGGCGCTCGCAGTCCTCGCGGATGAGGGTGTGGAGCTCCCGCTGCTTCTCCGGCCTCTCCCGGAACAGGCCCTCCTCGAGCATGCACGAGGCCTCCCGGATGGCGGTCAGCGGCGTGCGCAGCTCGTGGGACAGGTGGCTGATGTAGTCGATCTTCATCTGGTCGAGCTCGCGGAGCCGGTCGCACATCGTGTTGAACGCCTCGGCCAGCTCCCGGATCTCGGGGGGCGACGCGATGTCCAGCGGCTCGCCGAAATCGCCCCGGGCGACGGCCTTCGTCTTCTCCCGGAGCCGGGAGATGGGGACGTTGATGGACTGCGTGTTCAGCACGGAGACGGCGATCATCAGCACCATCGCCACGACCAGCGAGATCAGGATCGCGTCGGCGGTGCGCACCGATTTGGCCTCGATCTCCCGGAGCTTGTCGTCGCGCTCGTCGTAGGAGATCCTCGTCAGGTCGCGCAGGCTCTGCACGGTCTCCGCGACGGTCAGGTCCTGCTCGATCCGGTACCGGGCCATCTCGTCGGCCGCGACGCGGCGGCTGCCGGCCAGGGCCGCCATGTCGTCGAACAGGGCGCCGTAGCGTACCTGCGCCGTGCGGATCCCCTCGAGGAGCGTGCGCTTCCTCTCCGTATCGGCCAGCGAGGCCATCTCGGCCAGCCTGCCGGCCATCGTGCGCTCGATGTCCTTGAACTGCCCCCGGTAGGTCTCGTCTCCCGAGACGAAGTACTTCTTCTCCGACGCGTTGGCGCTGTAGAGGATCTCCTGGCATTCCTCCGAGAGCTGGATCATCCGCGTGTCGTAGGAAGTGACG
>JAGPKU010000037.1:0-6829 GCA_018053845.1 Syntrophobacterales bacterium | reverse complement strand
GCGGCGTTGACGAAGCAGATCTACGTGACCGTGGACGACGAGGTCGGCGTGCTGAACCGGATGGCGGACTCCCTGGCGGACCGGGGGATCAACATCGAGGCCGTCGCGGGCTACGGGATGACCGGAACCGGCAAGGCCCGGGTCATGCTGGTCGTCGACGATACCCGCAGGGCCTGCGACCTGCTGAGGCAGAAGGGCTTCACGGACCTCGAGGAGAGGGAGGAGATCCAGGTGGAGCTCGACAACAAGCCGGGCGCCCTGAAGGGCGTCACGAGCCTGCTGGCGGCCAAGGGGATCAACATCAGGCAGCTCTACGGGACCATGAGCTCGGAGAAGGCGCCGGTCCGGGTGGTGCTGGCCACGAGCGACAACCAGTCGGCCATCGTGACCCTGAAGAAGGCCGTGGCCAGGTAGACCAGGGACTTGCCGCGCGGCTCCGCGCTCGGACGGAAAGGAGGCGGGCCATGGAAGGGATCAGCCGGATTCTCGTCGTGAGCAGGCTGACGCGCTATTGCCGCAGGGCGGTGCGCTTCGGCGTTTCCCTTGCCCAGAAGTACGGCGCCGAGCTCTCCGTGCTCCACGTCGTCGAGAATCCCTTCAAGAAGGGATGGAACCTGCCCACGATCCACTACGAGGACCAGTACAAGAAGGACATGGCGCGGGTGAAGGCGGAACTGGAGGAGATCGTCAACTCGGAGAAAAAGAAAGGCATGGCGGTCCGGGAGTTCATCGAGGAGGGCGACCCGAAGGAGGAGATCCTGAAGGTCATCGAGCGCGAGCGCATCGACCTGGCGATCCTGACCGCCCACGAGGAGGGTCGCCTCGAGCACTTCCTCTACGGGCGGGGCGTGGACAGCGTGATCCGCCGGATGCCCTGCTCGATCCTGCTCGTCAGGGAATAGGGGGCGGGGTCCGGGGTCCGGATCCGGATAGACGGCGCGTCTCAGCGGCGCCTGAGAAACGGGAGCGCCGAGCTCAGGTAGCGGCCCAGGCCCCTGTCGGTTTTCGCGATGTGGCCCACCAGCCAGTTGGCGATCCACCGCTGGAACTCGGCGACGAGCAGCGGGGAGGGCCCGTTCTCGAGGATCTCCTCCTTGAAGGCCGCGAAGTCGCGCGCGAAGGCGCGGTGCTCGGCCTTGTGAGCCTGCTCCTCCGCGTAGCCGCCCTCGGCGTAGAACTTCGTCATGTATCGCTCTTCAAGCGAGAAGTGCGTCTGCACGTAGCGCTCGAGAAAGCCGAACAGGGCCGGGATCTCCCCGGGGCCGCCGCCGTCGCGCAGCTGCCCGAAGAAGACGCAGACCCGCCGCAGCAGCTCCTTGTGCTGGTTGTCGATCTCCTCGATCCCGACCGACAGCGCCGGTGTCCAGGGGATGTGCACGGTCCGGTTGCTCCTTGCGGTGACTGGGTGCGCTGCGCGGCGATGGGCCCGCACGGTCTTCTTATCGGCCGGCGTTCGGGGATTCTTGAGGCCGGCCCCGCTTTTCCTTGCGTTGTGAGCCGCCGGGGGGTATCCTGTCCAAAAGGAAAGGAGGAGACGACATGCAGGATTTCATCCGGAAAGTGAGACTGCTCAGTGTCGGCCTGTTCTACCTCGGCAAGGAGAAGGTCGAGGAGACCGTTGCGGACCTGATCAAGAGGGGGGAGATCAGCGAGAAGGAGGGCAGGGCCCTCATGATCGAGCTGCTCGCGAAATCGAAGGCGGCCACGAAGGACCTGGAGGAGCGGATCCACAGGGCGATGGCCGACGCCCAGGCCAGGCTCCACGCGCCCCTGGTCAAGGAGATCGAGGCGCTCAAGAAGAAGGTCGCCAAGCTCGAAAAGGAAGCGGCCGCCGCGAAGGCCAGGAGCCGGAAGAAAACCGCCGGGCCGTCCGCGAAGAGCGCACCGTAGTTCGCCCCGGCCGTCCGCGTCCGCGAAAAAGCCCCGCTGTCCGGCGGGGCTTTTTCTATGGGGAAGCGGCTTCGCACGGCACGTCCGGAAGGGGTGATCGAGATCACCGGTGGCCGCCCCGGAAGCCTGCCCCGGCGCCCCGGAAGCCTGCCCCGGCGCCCCGGAAGCCTCCGCCCCCGTTGCCCTGCGGGAAACTCCGGACGGCGTCGCCGACCCTCGCGCCGTCCTGCGGGAATGACCGGGCGGCGCCGGCGGCCCATGCGCCGCCGGCTTTCGGGCTGTTGAGACTCTCGCGGCCCCAGGTGCTCTGCCGGCGGACCTCGCCGCCCCGGCCGATCCCCTCGAAGGCGCGCCCCGCCGGGCTGCGCTCCGCGGCGGCACGCTCCGGCGTACGCCGCTCCGCACCCGTCCGGGCGAGGCCGGCCTCGCGCCGCACGTCCCGATCGGTCCTGACGGACCGGTTGGTTATCGTCACGGACCCCGCGGCCCGGCCGGACACCGCGTCGCTGCGCCGTGTCCCGCCCGGTCCGGCGGTCCCGGCATTCGGCGCGTCGGCCCGGCCCTTTCGGGCGATCCCGGGGGCCTCCGCCCTCGCATCCCTTGCGGCCAGCGCATTGCGGACGGCCGTCGGGTCGGGTCTCGCGGCCGCCCGTGCGCTCATCGCGGCGCCGCCCGCCCCGGCCGTCCGTCCCGTCCCCTGCTCGAGCCGGTCGCCCTCGTAGCCGCGGAAGCTCCGCCGGCTCTCGACGGCGGCGCGGTTGACCCGGCCGTATTTCTCCATCGTCGCCGTGTCGCGGTAGGCGACCCCCCTGCGGTGGGCGGGGTCGTGCCGCCAGGGCTGCACCGCCGCGGCTGCCCCAACGGAGCCCGCGGCGCCCTGCGGCCGTGTCGCCCAGGCCCCGCCGACGGCCCCCGTGCCGGGTCCGGGATACCCGCCGCGGACGTAGACATTGCGGTTCACGTTCACGTAACAGGCGTGATGGTGCCAGCCCCAGTATCCCCACCCGGTGCCCCACCAGAAGGCGCCGACGGCCACACCGACCCCGAACCAGATCAGCCCGGAGGCGATCGCGACGGCCGGGGGATAGGGGTAGACCGCGTACGGGGGATAGGCCGGCCACCACCAGGGCCCGTAGACCCACCAGGGGTCATAGACCGGCACGTAAACGACGGCGGGGTTCGCCGGTTCGACCCGGATGACGTCCCGCTCCGCGATCACCTTCTGCTGCTCCGTGGACTTGAGGTTGCCCGCCTCGTGGGCCCGCTTGCGGAGCCTCTGGACCGTGTCCATCACGTCGGCCTGCTGGGCGAGGAAGGCGTCGCCGACCTTCTGGGTCCAGTCCAGCTTCCGGCTCATCATCTCCAGGACGTCGGGGAAGGGGGCGAGGGCCTTCACGCTGGCATCCCAGGGCTGCTTGGCCAGGGCCGCATTCCACTGCTCCGCGGGGAGATGCTTGTTCTCCCGCGCCCAGCGCTCCGCCATCACGACCTCCAGGGGGTAGGTGGCGGCGATGAGGATCTGGGCAAGCAGGGAGTCGGGGTAGAGGGCGATGGGCGCCAGCAGCTGGTCCAGCTCCGCCTGGGAGAAGGTTTGCGGGGCCGCCCTGGCCGTTTCGGGCCTGCCCTCCTGGGCGAAGAGGGGCGGCGGCAGGGCGATCAACGCGACCAGGCACCAGGTGACGGCGTGCCGGAGTGCGTTTCCTGTCTTCATGTTCGTCTCCAGGGGGCTTCGGGCCCGCCTTCGGCGTCGGGACGCTTCGAGGGGGAAGCGCCGGGGTGGTCGGTGAAATGAACGTCTTTGGGGGGTAAAACGCGCGAAGAAACATCCGGTTGACGAAAGGGTGATCTCCGGCCGGCTCAGGCATGGGGCTGCGTGAAATCCCCGGTGAGCCGGACGCGGAGGGGCCTTTGCCGTCACTTGCTCTCGATGCGATGGATGCCGTCCCAGCCCTCGGGCGGGGGGGTTTGCCCGTAGAGCCGGCATCGCTCCATCAGGATGCGGGCGGGCTCGTCGCCGTGGTTGAGATCCAGGATCTTCCGGCAGCACTCGGCGGCTTCGCCCCAGCGGCGCCCGAGGTAGCAATCGAGAGCCGTTTCGGCCAGTTGCGCGATGGCGCGCGTGCGATCGTCGGCCCTGTCGGCCTCGGCCATCAGCTCGTAGATCCTCACTCCCCGTGCGCTGCCCTTGACGGAGACGAAGTCGAGGGGGCGGGCGACGAACCGGTCCCTCACCAGCGACCGGGTGCTCTCGCCGATGATGATGCGGGTGCCGTAGAGCTTGTTGAGGCCCTCGAAGCGGCTCGCCGTGTTCACCGTGTCTCCGACGACGGTGTAGTTGAGGCGGCTGGCGCTTCCCATGTTGCCCACGATCACCTCGCCCGAGTTGATGCCGATGCGCTGGTGAAAAAGGGGCTTGCCCTGCTGCCGCCAACGCGCCTGGAGTTCCTTCAGCGCATCCTGGCAGGCCAGCGCCGCGCGGCAGGCCGTCACGGCGTGGTCGGCGTTGGGCGTGGGGGCCCCCCAGAAGGCCATGATGCTGTCGCCGATGAACTTGTCGAGCGTGGCCGGGGGCTGACGCCTCAGCACGGCGCTCATGGCCTCGAAGTACTCGCCGAGCTGCTCGACGAGGGCCTCGGGCTCGAGGCGCTCCGAGATCGTCGTGAAGTCCGCGATGTCGGAGAAGAAGATGGTGAGCCGGGCCTTGCGGCCCCCGAGTTCCGCCTCCCCGCCCGAGGCGAGGATCTCGCGGACCAGGTCGGCGGGCACGTATTTCCCGAAGGAGCGCAGGCCGCGCTTCATGTCGTGCGTGGCGGTCATCAGCTGGTCCACTTCCAGGATCAGCGAGCGTTCGAGGGGCCGGGGCTCGATCTCGAAGCGGCCGATGGCCTCCGAGTCCAGGGCGATCCGGCGCAGGGGCTTGGCGACGAGGGCCGAGATCCAGGCGCTCGCCATGAGGATCAGGAAGAAGACGGCGATGCCGATCCCCAGGGTCTCCAGGTTGTTCCGGTCCACGGCCCCCATGACCTCGCCGTAGGGGATGACCAGGGCGATGATCCACTCCGGGAGGTCCTTCCCGGCCATGCGGCGGTAGCTGCCGAAGTAGTCCCGGCCGCCGGCGCTGAAGCGGAACGTCCGGAGATCGTGGCCCAGGTAGCCGCTGTCCTGCGAGAGCCTCTCCATGAAGCGCACGACCCGCTCATCGCCCAGCTTGCGCCATTCCGCGAACTCGAACCGGGACCGACCCCGGTCATCCTTGAATTCGCGGGTCAGGATCTCCGGCTGCGGGTGGGCGAGGACCTGGTATCGACCCTCCTTCGTCTTCTCGGCGATGAAGGCGAACCCCTCTTTCCCGATCGGGTTGGAGTTCAGGAAGCGGGAGATGGCGCTGATGTCGAAGTCCACCGTCGTGACGCCGATGAACCGCCGCTCCCTGTCGTAGACGAGGGTGGCGAAGGTGACCCCCGGCACCGCCCGGTTGCCGCTGCGCAGGGTGCGCCCCTCGGTCCAGACCGGGCCCCCGGCATCGCGGGCCATGGTGTACCATTCCGGCTTCCTCCCTTCGCCGGTCAGCCGGAACTCCCGGCGCTCGTAGGGCTTGCGCTGCGCGTAGTCCTCGGGCTTGAAATCGAGGATCACCGCCTTGCCGGCCTTGCGGTCGTAGCGGGCCTCGCGGATGCTGAAGCCGCCCTCCGGGAGCCTCTCGACGGACAGCATGAGGCCGCTCTCGAAGCCGGCCGAGAGAAAGGTGAAGTGGCCCTGCGCCTCCATCACCCGCTGCAGGTGGCGGGTGAGCCATTTCAGGGTCTCCGGGCCGGGCTTGACGGAGCCCAGGAGCTGCCGGTTCATCTCGCCCTGGTCCTGGGCGCGGTTCAGAAGGGTGCCCACCCAGTACCGGATGCGCAGGGAGCTCTCGTCGAGCACCTGCGAGGAGAGGGTGTCGGCGTTTCGCCTGAGGTTGTAGTAGGACAGCCCCCCGAGCAGGCAGACCGTGCCGATCAGCATGACGGCCAGCAGCGTCGACAGGGCCGTGCGGAAGGGTACGCGGGTCGATGCGAGTTTTCGCGCGAAGGGGGTTTTCATGGCCACGGACGCATTTTAATACAAAACGCGCCGCGATGCCCGAAAAAAACGAGCCCTGCCCGGGGCGGCCGGGCGCAGATCCTGCATAACCCCTTGATCGGGAAGGGGGAATGCATTCCTCCCGGATTGACCTTGCTTTTTTGCGAAGGCTTGTTTATCTTGTCGCCTGCGATGAACGAAATGAACACCGGCCTGACTCTCTCGCCGGTCACCCTGGAACTGATCTCTTCGGCCTACCGCGTCCTGGTTCTGGCCCTTGCCGTCCTGGCCCAGCTGTACCTCTTCGTGCGTTTCCGCGAGGCCGTCCGTTCGACCCGTCTCTCGAAGCGCGCCGCCTCTTGGGCCGTCGGCGCGGCGGGTGTGGCCATCGTCACCCTCTTTTGTCTCAGCGGGTTCGTCCTGGCGAGGCCCATGGCCTGGCTCGACCCGCCCCCCGCCCTTCAGGCCGCTCTCTTCTACCTGCCGTCCCTGTGGAGCGTGGGGTCCCTGACCTGCGCCCTCATCCTGCTGACGCTGCGGGTTGCCGGCGAGGCGGGCCGGCGGGCAGGGCGCATCTGGCGGGACGCAACGGGACGCAAGCCCGCCGGCCCCGTCGACACGGGCCGCCGCCGCTTCGTGAAGGCCGGCGTCGGAACGCTGGCCGCCGCCCCCTTCGTCCTTTCCGGCTACGGGGCCGCTTACGCCGGCCGGGCCTACACGGTGGAGGAGCGCTCGCTTCCCTTCGGCCTGCCCCTCCGGGTGGTCCAGCTGACCGACATCCACGCGGGTCTCACCATGACCCGCCGGGAGATGCGCCGGTACGCCGAAGAGGTGATCGCCCTCGAGCCGGATCTCTTCGTCCTGACCGGCGACTACGTGA
>JAGPKU010000036.1:19970-22494 GCA_018053845.1 Syntrophobacterales bacterium | reverse complement strand
GAACGGATAGAACCCCTGAAAAAGGCAACCCACACCGAAAGGTTGGGGCGCAAAGCCGCTGGCCTAAGTCCTGGATTACGCGAAGGATAAGGCAGAAGGGCTGCCAGGGCGAAGCAGCACTTCCGGTGCCCGGATTCGCCCGTCCAGGGATAATCTGCATGCGGAGGTGATGCCATGCCGTCGGCACATCCTTTCCCCTTGACCTCCCGGAAAAGCTCGTTTTTCATCATCGCCCTTTCCAGCCTGACCCTGGCGCTGTTTGCCCTGCTGAGCCTCCTGATGACGGCCGCGCACGCCGCGCAGGTGACCGTGGCCTGGGATGCCAACGCGGACCCCGCCGTCACGGGCTACCGGGTGCACTACGGGACCGCGCCGGGAAACTACACATCCCACGTCGATGTGGGCAACGTAACCACCTGCGTCATCTCCGGGCTCCTGGAGGGGGTGACATATTATTTTGCGGCGACGGCCTACGACGGCGACGGCCATGAGAGCGACTACTCCGCTGCGGTAAGCTACACGGTGCCCCAGGCCCCGGCGCCCGGCCCGGCGCCTTCCCCTGCCGGGGGAGCCGCGAGCGGGGGCGGCGGAGGATGTTTCATCGCCACCGCAGCCTTTGGGAGCTACCATGCACCGGAGGTGATCCTCCTGCGGAAATTCAGGGACCGCATCCTCCTGGCGAGTGCGCCGGGCAGGCTGTTTGTGGATTTCTACTACCGGGTATCGCCCCCGATTGCCGCTTATATCAGTCATGACGAATGGCTCAAGCGCGCCGCGCGGCTATCCCTGAAGCCCCTGATCTTCAGCATCCAGCACCTCCTGGCCGTCTACACCTGCGTTCTCGTTCTCCTGCTGTGCCTGACATGCTTGCTGTACCATGAGCAGAGGAAGATCCTGAGCCAAGTCGGGCAGCTTCACATCCGGCGGGGCAAGTGAGGCAAGTGAAGGAAGTGCAGGGTCGGGCCCGCGGTTCGCAACGGCCCGCTCAAGGGGCGTTTCTGCTTCCTATCGCCGGATTCGGGAAGAAGCCGATCACCGAGATTCATCTCGCTACAGGACACTGACAACTCCTCGATCCCGCGCCAAGTCTTGACATCACGCATAATAGGTGTTACACGTAGATTGCGTGAGCTATCGGTCGGGGTTAAACGCATGGCCAAGCAAAATATCACTCTGAGTCTCGACAAGGATTTGATTCGGCGGGCGCGGCAGCTCTCGGTCCGAAAGTCCGTGTCCGTCAGCAAGCTGCTGAGTGCCGAGCTCGAGAAACTGGTTCGAGATCGGGAACAATACGAGATGGCAAAGCGGCGGGCTCTCGCAACACTCAGGAAGGGATTCCGCATGGGTGGAAAGACGGCCTCCACCAGGGATGAATTGCATGATCGAAAGGGTCTTCGTTGACACGAACGTGCTGATCTATGCGCACGACCTGGATGCCGGATTGAAGCATGACAGGGCCGCAGCGATTTTGTCCGACCTGTGGGAGAAAGAAAACGGAATCGTCAGCGTCCAGGTGCTCCAGGAATTCTATGTGAATGTGACCCGGAAAATCTCTGCCCCCCTGACGCCGGCTTTGGCACGCGGAGTCATCAGGAACTACCTTGCTTGGCAAATCGCACCGAACGATCCCTCAACGGTTCTCTCGGCGTCTGAAATCGCCGAGAGGAATCATATCTCTTTCTGGGATGCCCTCATTGTTGCTTCGGCCTCGAATGCCGGCGCCGACAGAATCCTGTCGGAAGACCTGAACCACGGCCAGATGATCGAAGGGGTCGTCATCGAGAATCCCTTCCTGTGAATCGAGGGGCGAGGAGGGCCGGCCAACCGTCATCCCGCCAAAAAGCCTGCCGGTTCGTCGCCGTGAAGACGGGTTGCCGGAATTGTAAGTTACTGATATTCCAACATTAAAATCGGCTCGGTCCGGCGCTGTATTTCGTATGCTTTTTGCATGAAGATCCTGCGTCATGGCATGGAACGGTAGGAGAAAGAAGAAGGCCCTCGTGCTCGACGACGACCCGAACGTGCTCCAGGTCCTCGGCGGCTACATGAGTGCCTTCAATTTCGATGTCGAGACGACGGACAACCCGCGCGCGGCGCTGGAGCTGTGCAAGACGAGGCGCTTCGACATCATCCTGTCGGACCTGATGATGCCCGACATGAACGGCCTGGAGTTCCTGCAGGAAGTGAAGCACGCAGACCCCGACGCGGCCTTCATCATGATCACGGGCTACCCGTCGATCGACTCCGCCGTCGAGGCCATCCGCCGCGGCGCCCAGGATTACATCAGCAAGCCCTTCAAGATCGAGGAGATCAAGCACAAGATCGACAAGGCCATCCTGGAAAAGAGCCTCAAGATGCGGCTCCGGCACCTGCAGGGCATCACCTGGGCGCTCATCATCTCCATCCCCCTCTGGCTCATCCTCGGGATCGTCTTTGCGCGTTCGATCAGATGAAAAATCCCCCTTTCATCCCCCTTTGCAAAGAGACTGCGCCGCAATCGGGAAATGGAACGAAATCGGGCCAT
>JAGPKU010000036.1:15530-19870 GCA_018053845.1 Syntrophobacterales bacterium | reverse complement strand
GGCGGCGGCGGCATCGATGACCCGCTCCAGGTCGAGCGCGTAAGGCTCGCGGGCAAGCAGGAGGCGGCCCGTGGGATGGGCCAGGATCGTCGTGCGGCGGTTTTCCAGGGCCCTCAGGATGCGCCTCGTCATCTCTTCCCCGCTCATCCCGAAGTGCGAGTGAACGGCGGCAATGACGAAGTCGAAGGACCCGAGGGTCGCTTCATCGTAGTCGAGCCTGCCGTCGGGCAGGATATCGGCCTCAATGCCCTTGAAGATGCGGAAAGCGGGGTCCCTGCGGTTCAGCGCGTCAATGGCCCGGTGCTGCTTTCTGACGTCCTCGGGGGTCAGACCGCCGGCGTAGAAGGCCGATTCGCTGTGGTCCGTGATCCCGATGTACTCCAGGCCCATTCTCTTTGCGGCTGCGACGAGGGCCTCGAGCGTGCTGGCGCCGTCGCTTGCCGTCGTGTGGATGTGGAAGATTCCCCGAATGTCCTTCATCTCGACCAGTGACGGCATCACGCCCGTCTCGGCGGCCTCGAGCTCGCCCGTGTTCTCGCGCAGCTCCGGCGGCACCCAGGCCAGCCCCAGCGCCGCGAAAACCTCTTGCTCGCTTCTGCACGTCAGGAGCGCATCGTCCCGAAACAGGCCGTACTCGTTCATCTTGATGCCCAGCTGCTTGGCGCGGCCCCGCATGGCGACGTTGTGTTCCTTGCTGCCCGTGAAGTGATGGAGGGCGAAGGGGTACTCCCGCGGGGAGACGATCCGCAGATCCGCGTTGATCCCGGCCTTGAGGAACACGCTCACCTTGGTGCCGCCCCGGGCGATGACGCTCTCCACGTCCAGCTGCGAGGCAAACCAGGACGAGAGGGCATCCGAATCGTTTGCGGCGGCGACGAGGTCGATGTCCTTGACCGTTTCGTTCCCGCGCCTGAGCGAGCCGGCCATGCTTGCCTCGACGACACCGGGGTGGCCCTGCAGTTTTGCCAGCAGAGGCTCGGCGGCGGCGAGGGCCTCGCTGCAGAGTCTGCGCTCCCTGTAGCGCTTCAGGTGCTCGATGCCGGCGAGGATCTTTTCCTGGGTCCGGGCCCCGAAACCGGGCAGCTCCACCAGGCGGTTCTCCATGCAGGCGTATTCCAGCTCTCCCAGGGTCTCGATGGAGAGCTTCTCGTGGAGGGCGCGGATCTTCTTCGGCCCCAGGCCGGGGATGCGGAGCATCTCGAGATGCCCGGGCGGGACGGAGGCCTTGAGCTTCTCGTAATACTCGAGGCGGCCCGTCGTGACCAGTTCGGTGATCTTTCTGCTCAGGGCCTCGCCGATGCCCTTGATGGACGTCAGGCCGCCGCGGCTCACCAGCGCATCGAGGTCCTCGTCGAGGCTCTCCAGCCGCCTGGCCGCGTTGGCGTAGGCGATGGACTTGAAGGGCGACTCGCCCTTCAGCTCGAGGAGCACGCCGATCTCTTCGAGGATGCGGATGACGTCTTTGAGGGGAATCGAGCCGGTCATGGGGGTATTGTGACATTGCGGAGCGCCCGGCGCAAGCACGGGATGTACATTGCCCTCACCGCGGCCCTCTCACGCAAGAGACCGTGTCGCCATTCCGATGCTGTCATTCCGCACAAGCGCAGCGCGATGCGGAATCCAGCCCTTTCAATGCGTTCAGGATTCCCGCTTCCGCGGCAATGACATGATTTCGGCGTTTTTCATTATTGCGACACGGCCTCCAAGGGGCGAGGGGATAGAGGGAAAGGCCGCGATGGATAGCGGGCAGTGGCGGAAGAACGGACAATCAGGGCTCGGCGGCCAGTTCGATGCCCATCTCGGCGGCGAGCTTTTTCAGCAGGTCGCGGGGGATGCTGTCGCGGAGGTCCTGGATGTCGGTCTGCATGACCTCGCAGAAGGCGTGCACGAAGGACTCGTACATGAGGATCAGGTTGTTGACGCCGCAGTCCTCGAGGCCCGTTCTGAGCCCCTCCTCGATGCTCATCACGATGAATTCGTCCTCGGCCAGGCCGAGGGACGACTTCCGGATCTGCTCGAGGTACTTCTCCGGCGGGATCGACTCGTTGGCGAGCATCCAGTTGAGCTGCAGGCAGATCAGGTAGCAGTACTCAGCCCGGTCGCAGACCTCTTTTTCGCTCAGCATGTTATCCCCTCTCGATCCCTCCGGCTGCATGGGCCGATGCCTGCCGATTTTCCGTCACTCCCTCGAAAGAGGGGATCCATGGTGGATGCACGCCTTCGCGAGGGCAGGCGTCACGGGCACGGCATTCCTCGCGGGTACGCTGTCCTGTCGCGAGGGCCGTTCAATCGGTGCCGTACAGGCGGTCGCCCTTGCGGGTCCGGTCGTAGCAGTAGGCGTCCGTCCCGGGGATGATGACCCTCACCGTGGGGACGCCCGTCTCGGGCCGCGTCAGGTCCACGACGATCACCCGGTCGAGGCCGCGCTTCCGGAGCCTCGCCACGCAGGCCTTGAGGTCCTCGGTGATGTCGCGGCTGTAGCCGATCTCCATGTCCGAGAGCCGCTTGGCGCTGCGGACGGCGAATCGGGGGTCGTCCATCGCCTCGTCGTGGGTCAGGTACAGGGGGCTCGTGTCGCGAAGCCCGTCGGGCCCGTTCTTGACGAGGAAAAGGGCCCTCGTCGTGGCCATCTCCAGGAGGGCCCTGCCCATGGCGACCCTCGGGTCCGTGTGGGCGCCGAACCCCTCGATCGGGAGCGTGTCGCCGTGCCGCAGGTCCTTCGAGAAGGCCGCCACGACGGGGATGCCGATGTCGGAGGTGATGTCGCGGGCGACGATCTCCAGCCCGGCCTGTTCGAATTTCCGGACGATGTCGATCAGGAAGCGGTTCTCGGGCCTGTCCTCGATGATCACCGGCTCGCCGTAATCGCGATTGTACTTGGCGATGCTCCAGGCATCCCGCTCGACGATCTCCGTCAGCGCGTGGAAGACGGCCTCCTCGATCGTGTTGCCCGAGGCAAGGCCGTTGGTGTGCGAGCCGTAGAGGAGCCCCTCGTCGCGGTGGAAGGGATGGTAGACCTCCCTCGCGGGGACGAGGATCTCCTCGTTGCGGCAGATGTCGTAGCCTGAAACCCAGTGCAAGTCGGCTTCCGGGCTGTAATCGCTGAACTGGGAGAGGATGAGCGTCGTGGGATCGAGGGTGTTGCGCTTCGCGCGCAGGGCGTTGTAGCTTCCCACGACGAGCCGGTCGGCCCACTCCTCGCGGAACTCGGAGGAGTAGCGCTCGATCGATTCCAAGGTGAGGGATACCTGGGCCTGCACGGCCGAGACCCCCTTGCCGGTGTGAAAGGTCCTGGATTCGTCGGGCCGCAGGCGCCAGCAGGTGAACACGGGGATGCCGATGCGGTCCAGGGCCGTCGCCTCGCGGAAGTCCCGCATCCCGAGCAGTTCCCTCATGCCCTCGACGAAGCGCAGGGTGTCGCCCGGCGGCCTGGAACGGTGCGTCTCGTGGATGTAGACCTTCGGGCAGCTCTTGAACGTGATCGTCGCCATGGTCCCTCCTGCCGTCAACTGCCGTAATGAACGACATTTCGGGGAGGAAAGTCAACTGAAAAGACGGCGCGGAGCGTGGAGCGGAAAGGGCGAGGAGGCAAGACAAGCCTCTCCCGCAGAGGGAGAGGGAAACAAGGAAAAGGAGGTTGAACAGGGACTACAGATTCTTGGCGGCCCAGAGGGCGGCTTGCAGGCGGTTGGGGACGTTGATCTTCTTGAAGATGTTGTAGATGTGCGTCTTGACGGTGTGCGGGCTGATGCAGATCCGGGCGGCAATCTCCTCGTTGGTGGCCCCCGAGACGACCATGCTGAGAATCTCGAGTTCGCGCTGCGTCAGGAAGATCACGTCCTTGTTGGGGGCGTCGCCGCCGGAGCGCTGCGACAGGATGCACTTGGCCATGATGTCCCGGGAGAGCCACATCTCGCCCTTGAACAGGGACTGGATGCCCTTCACCAGCTGGTCGACGGTGTCCGTTTCGTAGAAAAACCCCCGGATGCCCCAGGAGACGGCCCGTTCCTCGATGCCCAGACCGGGCCTGACGTTGAACAGCGCCACGAGGCAGTTCGACAGGACGCGCTTTCCCGATACGGCGAGCGCCATGAAGTACTTCACGGGATCCCGTTCCGGGCAGTCCAGCAGGACGAGCGTGCTGTGATCGGCTTCCTTCGGGTTCACCGTGATCGAGGCGGGGTCGGCGGCGATATTGCATGACACCCCGGTGTGGACGGTCATGTAATGGGCCATCAGCTCGCACTGCAGCCGGCGGGCGCTGACGATCTGAATCGTCTTCTTGTTGAGGGAGTCCGCCTTTGCCGTTTTGCTCTTCATGCCGTTTTCGAGCGACGAGA
>JAGPKU010000036.1:13315-15430 GCA_018053845.1 Syntrophobacterales bacterium | reverse complement strand
TCGCTGAAGCGGATGGCCATGCCCTCCTGCCGGGAGCGCGTCACCGTCCCCAGGATGCGGATCCGGGCGCTTTTCGAACTCCGGGACGTCTTGAGACTGTCGTAGGACAGCAGGAGATCGAGCTTCACCTTCGTGCCTTCCGTCAAGGCGGCGTCGGTGCGGAAGTAGGCTCCGCCGGCGCAGACGTTGGCCGTCTTGAGGGAAATCTTTCTCTTCTTCGCCGTTCTCGCCAGGGTCTCGATTTTCGCCGGCACCGCGAGATCGTAGCGCTCGTATTTCCTGCGTTCGACCATCACAGATCGCCCCGCTGACCGTTATGGAGGAAGTCTATCGTGCGGGGGTGCAAAAGCAAGCTGGAAAAAAGTATGATTTTGCCTAAGAAAATATCATGAGAAAAATCAGCCGAACTAATCCTTCGAGCATTAGCCGGGACTTATGCAAAACGAGAAATGATTTCAATTTTCGCGGTCTTGTGCTACTCTTGCGGCGCTGAAAGTTATAGACAACAGCGACTGATGTCACCATTGTCGCTGATGTTACATACCTGTGGAATCCGGGACGCCATGTCTCGAGGAGGAAGCATGAAGGTTGAAGTGAAAAAATGCAGCCCGTCCTCATTTCGAGGCGAGGCGGTCGTGGTCTGCCACTTCGAGGACGCCAAAAAGCTCGCCGGTGCGGCGCTCGAGCTCGACCGGCAATCGGGCGGCATCCTTGCGGATTTGATCCGGCGCGGCGACTTCACCGGCAAGCACTCGCAGGTTGCCGTCGTCTACACCCGGGGCGCGCTTCCCGTCCACAGGATTCTCCTGCTGGGCCTGGGCAAGAAGAAGGAATTCGACCTCGAGAAGCTGCGCCGAGGCTTTTCGAAGGCGGCCCGTTCGGTCCGTGAACTGGGGCTTGCGGAATTCGCGATCTGTCTCGACCCGGCCCCGGAAAGCCCGGGCCTCGAGGACATGACCGAGGCAGCCGTCGAGGGGGTGATGCTCGGGCTCTACCGGTTCACGCAGTTCAAGACCGCCGAGCGGAACGGTCTCAAAGAAGTCCGCAGGCTCGTTTTCCTGGCATCCGATGGCCGGGAGGCAACACGCATGAAGGCCGCGGCGGCGGCCGCCGAGATCGTCTCGAAGGCCGTCTGCTACGCGCGGGACCTCGTTTCGACGCCCTCCAACGAGATGACGCCCACCGACATGGTCCGCCGGGCGAGGGAGGCGGCCGTGTCGGGAAAGGTCCGGTTGACCGCCCTGGGACCCCGGGAGATGGAGAAGCTGGGGATGCACGCGCTTCTCTCCGTTGCCCGGGGCAGCATGGAGCCGGCCCGGTTCATCATCCTCGAATATGCCGGGGGCAGCCGGGGCGACAAGCCCTACGTGATCGTCGGCAAGGGCCTCACCTTCGACAGCGGCGGCATTTCGCTCAAACCCCCCGAGAAGATGGAGGAGATGAAGGCCGACATGTCCGGGGGGGCCGCCGTGCTGGCCGTCATCAAGGCCGCGGCCGAACTGGGGCTGCAGCTCAACCTGGTGGGGCTCGTCCCGGCCGCGGAAAACCTCCCGGGCGGGCGTGCCTACAAGCCCGGCGACGTGCTGCGTTCCCTGTCCGGCCAGACGATCGAGGTCATCAGCACCGATGCAGAGGGCCGTCTCATCCTGGCCGATGCCCTGACCTACGCGGGCCGCTTCAAGCCGAGGGCCGTCATCGACTTGGCCACCCTGACGGGGGCCTGCGTGATTGCGCTGGGCGAGGATGTGATCGGCATGATGGGAACCGACGAGGAATTGAAGAACGACCTGAGGCGCGCCGCAGTCGAAACCGGCGAAAAGCTGTGGGAGCTGCCGATCTGGGACGATTACGCCGAGCTCATCAAGAGCGACGTGGCCGACATGAAGAACACGGGCGGGCGGGCCGGCGGTGCGATCACGGCCGCTTGTTTCCTGAAAAAGTTCGTCGGCGACACCCCCTGGGTGCACCTGGACATCGCCGGGCCGGCCTGGTTGAGCAAGGAGAGACCCTACATACCCCGAGGAGCCTCGGCCGTGGGCGTCCGCTTGCTGCTGCGGTTCCTGAGAGATCGGGCGGGGACGAAGCGACAACAGTGACAGGGCGGCTGCGCCGCAA
>JAGPKU010000036.1:0-13215 GCA_018053845.1 Syntrophobacterales bacterium | reverse complement strand
TGGTTGAGCAAGGAGAGACCCTACATACCCCGAGGAGCCTCGGCCGTGGGCGTCCGCTTGCTGCTGCGGTTCCTGAGAGATCGGGCGGGGACGAAGCGACAACAGTGACAGGGCGGCTGCGCCGCAACGGCAAGTGATCAGTGGCCAGTGAAAGAAGAAAAACCCCCTCCATCCCCCTTTTAAAAGGGTGAGTGAGAGACACACCCTCACGAGAAGGGGTCCCCAGGAAGTCCCCCTTTCGCAAGAGGCTGTGTCGCAATAATGAAAAACGCCGAAATCATGTCATTCCCGCGGAAGCGGGAATCCAGAACGTATTGAAAGGGCTGGATTCCGCATCGCGCTGCGCTTGTGCGGAATGACCACATCGGAATCGCGACGCAGTCTCCAAAGGGGTCAGGGGGATTTGACGAAACGAACGAAATAAACGAAAGAATGCAGCCGATCCTGCAGATCGAAAACCTGAGCACCCATTTCGAAACGGCACGGGGGAGCGTGAAGGCCGTCGACGGCGTGGATCTGCGCCTCAACGAGGGAGACACCCTCGGCATCGTCGGTGAGTCGGGCTGCGGCAAGACGGTCCTCGCGCTGTCCGTCATACGCCTCGTGCCGAGGCCGCCCGGCCGGATCGTCTCCGGACGGGTCCTGTTCGAGGGGGAGGATCTCCTGGCCCTTTCGGAAGAGCAGATGCGGCGGATCCGGGGCAGGCGGATCTCCATGATCTTTCAGGAGCCCATGACGTCTCTCAACCCCGTGTTCCGCATCGGCGACCAGGTCGCCGAGACCCTCCGGCTGCACGAGGGGCTTTCCGCCAGAGACGCCCACGACCGTGCCGTCGAGATGCTCCGGCTCGTCGGGATCCCCGCGCCGGAGCAGCGGGCCCGGGACTACCCGCACCAGATGAGCGGCGGGATGCGGCAGCGCGTGATGATCGCCATGGCCCTGTCGTGCAGGCCGAGGCTCATGCTCGCCGACGAACCCACAACGGCCCTCGACGTGACGATCCAGGCGCAGATCCTCGAGTTGATCCGGGACCTCAAACGGGAGGTTGGCACGTCGGTGATCCTGATCACGCACGACCTCGGGGTCATCGCCGAGGCCGCGCAGCATGCGGCCGTCATGTACGCGGGCTGGGTCGTCGAGCAGGGGCCCGTGGGCTCGATCTTTTCCTCGCCCCTGCACCCCTACACCGTGGGCCTGATGCAATCGATCCCCCGGATCGGGACGGGGCATGCGGGCGACGGGTATCTCAACGTCATCCCCGGCACCATCCCCGACCTGCTCGAGCTCCCTTCGGGCTGCAAGTTCCGCGACCGCTGCTCCCGCGCCATGCCCGTCTGCGCGGAGAAGAGGCCGGAGCTTATCGAGAGGACCCCGGGGCACTCTGTCAGGTGTTGGCTGCATGTGTAGACTCGAAGAAGTGAAAGAAGTGAACATAGAGGAGAACAGAGTTTTGAGTTACGAGTGTTGAGTTTTGAGTTGTTGAAGGAGAATGCTACGTCGGGCTCACGCCCTGCTCGCAATGAAATGCCGCTGAGCGTGATTCTCTCTTAACGCGAAACTCAGAACTCATAACTCATAATTCAACACTTTCGATCTATGGCTGACATCCTCGTCGACATCAGGGGCGTGCGAAAGCATTTTCCCGTCAGGGGCGGCCCTCTCAGCGGGCGGAAGTCCGTGGTCAAGGCCGTCGACGGCGTGGACCTTGCCGTGCGCCGCGGGGAGACGCTGGGCCTGGTGGGCGAGAGCGGGTGCGGAAAGACCACCCTGGGAAGGCTTGTCGTCATGCTCGAGAAGCCCACCGAAGGGGAGATCCTGTTCGAGGGCGGGAACATCCTGGGCTACGATGCGGCGAGGCTGAAATCCTTCCGGCGCGAGGTCCAGATGATCTTCCAGGACCCCTACTCCTCGCTCAACCCGCGCCGCAGCGCGGGAAGCACGATCGGGGAGCCGCTGCTGGTTCACGGCATCTCGGCCGGGCGGGAGCGAGACGAGGAAGTGGCCCGGCTCATGGAGAAGGTGGGGCTCACGCGGGAGCAGATGGGCCGCTACCCCCACGAGTTCAGCGGCGGCCAGCGGCAACGGATCGGCATCGCCCGGGCGCTGGCCCTTCGGCCGAAGCTGATCGTCGCCGACGAGCCCGTCTCGGCGCTCGATGTCTCCATCCAGGCCCAGATCCTGAACCTGCTTCGGAGCCTGCAGCGGGAATTCGACCTGACCTACCTGTTCATCTCCCACGACCTGAGCGTCGTGGAACACATGAGCGACCGCGTGGCCGTCATGTACCTGGGGAAGATCGTCGAGCTTGCCGACAGCGCCGATCTGTACAACCGCCCGCTGCACCCCTACACGCAGGCCCTCATCTCGGCCATTCCCGTTCCCGAACCGGGCCGCCGGCCCCGGCGCCTCGTGACCGGGGGCGATGTCCCGAGCCCGATCGACCCGCCACCCGGCTGCTCCTTTCACACCCGCTGCGGCCGGTTCATGGGCATCTGCCGGGAGGTCGTTCCCGTCCTGGTCGAGAGGGAGAAGGGGCATTTCGTCGCCTGCCACCTGTTCGACTGATCGTTTTTTGTTCTTGCATTTAGGCAAACCGCATCAGATTATAAACCTGAAGCCGGAGATTCCGGCCAGGAACCCCGGGAAGGGAGAGTGCCCATGCGTCGCGAAACGCTGCGTGTCTTGCTTGGGAAGGTTTCGGTCGTGACGGTCGTCGCCGCCCTTGCCGCCTGCGCCTCGGGGAGCGTCCTGAAGTGGAACCAGGTCGATGCAGACGCCCTCATGGGGACCGGGGCGGGCAGGCAGACGTACAACGCCATCCGGTTCGAGACCTTCGGCCCGAGGGCGGAGCAGATCTTCGGGTACTTCCTCTACAAGGACGGCATCGAGGTCGTGACGGGAGAGGGGATCCCCGTTGCGAGCCTGGGGAAGAAGACCCTCCAGGAGGTCATGGCCGATTATGACCGCCTGAGGCAGAGCCGGATGTATACGGGCGGAAGCCGGCTCCTCGTCCGGGAGGTCCTGCGCGGGGATGCGGTCGTGGGCTACACGGCAAGCGACCTCAACATGGATGTCCAGCTCTGGGACATCACGCAGGGCGAGGGGCCGCCGGTGCTTCGTCTGGTGTACCGGGATCAGCGCCGGGACTACGACAGCCCCGACCCGCTGCGGCCGCACAGAAGGGGCTACTGACGGCTGATGCCGCGGCAGTAGGGGCCCCTGCAAAATGCAGACGAAAACGTGAAAGAACGGGGGGACCGTCGGACATGAAAACGAAGAACACAGCCGGGACGCCCAGGACAGCGGTGCCGATCCTCTTCAGCCTCCTGCTTTCTGCACTGCTGCTTGCCTGTGCGCCGGGCACACTCCTGCAGTGGCGGCAGGTCGATGCGGCGGCGCTGGCGGGGAGCCCGGCGGGCGGCGAGAAGCTCAACGCGATCCGCGTTGCGACCTTCGGGCCCTACGCGGAGCAGATCTACGGCTATTTCCTCTACCGCGACGGCGTCGAGGTGATCACGGGAGGGGGCGCGTCGATCGAGAAGCTGGGCAAATTGACCCTGCGGGATATCGCTGCCGATTACGCCAGGGTCGTCAGCCGCACCATGTCCGGTCCGAGGGCGCTGGTGACCCGCGAAATCACCCGGGGAAGCGGCATCGTGGGCTACACGGTGACGGACCTCAAGATTGACGTGGATCTCTGGGACATCACCCCCGCCGGGAAGGGATCGACGATCGTGCTGCGGCTCGACTACCGGGACCGGAGAAATCTCGACAGCGGCGGGGACGGCCGGGGGATATGGGATTCGTCAGACTGATTTGCGCTTCACCGGCGGAAGTGGTCCCAGCCCCGGGGTCCATGCAAAACGAGGGGGGAGCCGCCGGGATCGAAGACGCCGGGAGACGCCGATGACCGGAACTCGCCGAGCCTCGTCAGGGGCAGCCGGCGGAAAGGCCACTCCCGCCTGAGCCGCTCCTCCTTTTCTCCGGGCACGGCGAAGAGCAACTCGTAATCCTCGCCGTCGGCGAGGGCTTCCTCCATGGTGGTTTCCGGTGTTCGCCTCGGGACGGCCTGCGTATCGAGCAGGAGTCCCACGCCGGAGGCGCGGCAGAGGCGCCCCGCGTCGATGAGGAGCCCGTCGCTCACGTCGATCATCGCCCCGGCCAGCCCCTGCTCGCCGAGCCACCTGCCTTCCGCGATCCTCGGCTCGAAATCCAGGTGATGCCCCGTCGGGAGGGAGCGGCCGAATACCCCCGTCGCCCAGAGGCCGTCCCCGTCCCGCGCGCCGGAGCGGCGCAGGGCCTGCCTCTCGCCGACGCGGCCGACGATGGTCAGGCTCGCCACCGTGTTCCCCGCGCCGCGGGCCAGGTCTCCGCCGATGAGGTGGGTATCCCAGAGGCGGGCCAGCTCGAGCATCCCGTCGAAAAACCGATCGAGCCAGGCCCTGTCGTGGCGGCTCCCCAGGGTCACGGAGCTGAGGCAGTACAGGGGTGTGCCCCCCATGGCGGCGATGTCGCTCAAGTTGCGGGCCAGCAGCTTTCGGCCGACCTGCTGCGGCGTTGCCGCGAAAGACCCCTCTTCGAGAAAGTGACGCCCCTCGACGACCTGGTCCACGGCAATCAGCAGAATGCCGCCTCCGGCTGTGCGGAAGCCGGCGCAGTCGTCCCCGGGCGGGATCACCAGCTCGCCCGGGGGTTCGGGCATGCGCTTGAACAGGGCATCCAGGAAGTCGTCTTCGGTCATAAGAAAAGGGCCCGGGGTGCGGGGTTCAGGGTCCGGGGCACAAACTCAAATGGTCACTGCGAGCAGCATACCCCGTCTGTTGAGGGGTTTACCAATGGAAGAGACACCCTCTCTGCTCGCGGGTGAGCCAATCACGTGTTTCCCTCTCCCCCTCGAGACGGTGTCGCAATTCCGATGTTGTCATTCCGCACAAGCGCAGCGCGATGCGGAAAGCAGTCTTTTCAATGAGTTCTGGATTCCCGCTTCTGCGGCAATGACATGATTTCGGCGTTCTTCAATATTGCGGCACAGCCTCTCGCGGGAGAGGGGTGAGGGGGTATTGAAATCACTCGCCCTCCCCTCCATACCCTCCCGTCAAGGGAGGGGAAATGTCAGAGCTGTTTCTATAGAGCGAAGCGAAGCCATCCCAACTGTTTTTGAGATTCCCCCGTCGGGCTTCCGCACTTCTCGCAAAGACGGCCGGAGCTGCTACCCACATGGGCGACGCCTTTCACGGACGGGGTTCATCGCCCAAAAGATTTACCGTCACAGTTCCCGGGCGGCGAAGAATGCCTCGTGGACGGCCTCGTAGGCCTTGCGCGCCTTCTTCGCGTCGCCCACGACGATGACCTTTCCGGCCAGGCCCCGCAGCTTCTCCTCGAGGGGGTTCACCGGTACGGTGCCGCAGGCCATCACGACGGTGTCGCAGGGGATCAGCTCGCGGCCTTCCTTCTTTTCCACCCAGAGGCCCTGCGGCGTGATCTCCACGGCCCGGGTGTGCGTCATCACTCGCACCCCGTGCTGCTGGAGCCGGCGCAGGGCGATCCAGCGCGTGGTCAGGCCGATATCGGCGCCTGCCCTGTCGAGCATCTCTACGATCGCGACGTTCTTGACGCCCCGGGTGGCGTATTCCCTCAGGCGGTCGGGTTCCTCGGCCTTGTTGAGGAACAGGAACATGAGGGTCTCGGCGTCGATGGCGCCGATCTTGGCCAGGACCAGGGCCGTCTCGATCCCGACGGCGCCCCCGCCGATCACCACGACGCGCTTCCCCGTGACGGCCTTCCCGGCCAGCACGTCCCAGGCGTATTCCACGTTTTCGTCGGCCGTGGAAGGGATGGGCGGGCAGAGGGGCTCCCCGCCCGTCGCCAGGATGACCACATCGGGCTTCTCGGCCTTGACGAGGTCTTCGCCCACCTCGACGCCCGTCCGGATGACGGCCCCTGCGGCGCGCGCCTGCTCGGCATAGGGCTCCAGGAAGGCACCCATCTCCCGGCGCTCTTCTGCGGCGGCGGCCAGGAGCACCTGACCGCCGAGGCGGGGATTCTTCTCGTACAGCGTCACCTCGTGGCCGGCCTGTGCGGCCGTGCGGGCGGCCGAGAGCCCTGCCGGGCCCCCGCCGACGACCATGACCCTCTTGGGTGTTCGGGATTTCTGCACGGGCGGGACTTCGAACTCGCGGCCCGCCCGCGGGTTCACGAGGCACTCGACGGCCTCCATGTTGAAGATCCTGTCGAGGCAGCCCTGGTTGCAGCCGATACAGGGGACGATCTCCCTGACCCGCCCGGTCATGGCCTTTGCGGGGAATTCCGGGTCTGCCAGCAGCGCCCTGGCCAATCCCACGAGATCGGCGCGGCCTTCGCGGAGGATGCTTTCCGCCAGCACGGGGTCATTGATCCGGTTGCACGCGATGACGGGCCTGGAGACGGCCTCCTTCACGCCGCTCGCCAGATGGACGAAGGACCCCCGGGGGACATCCATCGTGATCTGGGGGACCGCGGTCTCGTGCCACCCGCCGGTGATGCTGAAGGCGTCGACGCCGTGCTGCTCCAGCATGTAGGCGAACCGGGCGGCCTCCCTGTTCGTGTTGCCGCCCGCCATGAAATCGTGGCCCGCGATGCGGAAAATGACGGGATAGTCGGGGCCCACGGCCTCGCGGATCGCCCAGGCCACCTCGATGCCGAAACGCATGCGCCTTTCGGGGCTGCCCCCGTACTCGTCGGTGCGCCGATTGGTCAGGGGCGAGAAGAACTCCGAGATCAGGTAGCCCGTGCCCGCCAGCACCTCGACGGCGTCGAAGCCCGCCTTCTTCGCCCGGACGGCGGCCTGCGCGAAGTCGGCGATCGTGTCCTGGATGTCGTCCAGCGTCATCTCCCGCGGGACTTCCCGCGTGATCGACGAGGCGACGGGGGAGGGGGCGACGGGCTGCCGGCCGATCATGGCCGAGCGGACGTAGCGGCCGCCGTGGAACAGCTGGGCCGCGATGAGAGCGCCGTGGCGGTGAGCCGCCTCGGCGAGCCCGGCCAGGCCGGGGATGAAGCGATCCTCGCTGAGGTCGATCATCTCCTTCATGCTGCCGGCGTACCGGTTGATCGGGCAGCCCCCGACGAACAGAAGGGCCGCCCCGCCCCGGGCCCGCTCCTCGTAGAAGGCCACGAGACGGTCCGTCACCTCGCCGCGGTCGTTGCAGTACCCGAGATGCATGGCGGGCATGACGATGCGGTTCTTGAGCGTCAGCGATCCGATCTGGACGGGTGAAAAGAGGTGTTCCATGGCGTGCCCCCTTGTCCTGCCCGTCGCCTCCCCCCGGCGAAGGGGGGATCGAGGGGGATTCGTGCAATGTCTCCGTTCGATGATGTAACAAAAAAGGAGCAAAATCCCAACGATTATTTCTCGGTCGCCGGGAAGGACCGAAACTCCCTGCGGGTGAGGGCCATCGCGCCGAGGAAGAGGCAGGCGTTGGCCACGGGCTGCGCCGCCCAGATCCCGGTGAGCCCGAACTGCATGGAGAACAGCAGCAGAAGCGGGATCAGGAGGATCCCGTCGCGCATCAGCAGCAGCGACATGGAGATGACCCCCTTGCCGAGCCCGTTGAACATGCTGATCCAGGTGAAGTTCGCCCCCGCGAAGGGAAGGGACAGCGCGAAGATGCGAAGCGCGGGCACGGCGATCTCGATGACCGCGGGGTCCCTCGTGAAGATACGGATGAGCGGGTCCGCAAAGACCTGAAAGAAGGCACAGCTTGCGAGGGTGAGAGCCCCCGCGTATTTCACCGCGGTGTGCACCGTCTCGATGAGCCGCCGGTAGAGCCGGGCGCCGAAACTGAACCCGACAAGCGGCATCACGCCGTGTCCGATCCCCACCAGCACCCAGACGACGATGCCCTGGATGCGGAAGACGATCCCCAGGGTCGCGACGGCCGCCGGCCCGTAGCCGCCCAGGACGTGATTGTAGAAGGTCAGCACGATACTGATGACGAAGTTCATGACCATGGCGGGGACGCCCACGCGGTAGACGGACCGAATCACGGGAAGGTCGGGCGCGAGGTGCCTCCTGCGGATGCGGTAGGACGAGGTCGGCCTCGCGAAGAGCCGCAGGGACAGTCCGCAGGCCGCGCCCTGTGCAAGCAGCGCCGCCCAGGCCGCCCCCTGGATCCCGAGCTCCGGGAAGGGCCCCCACCCGAAGATGAGGAACGGATCCAGCAGGGCCCCCAGCAGTGCCGCCGTCGAGAGCACATACATGGAGTAGTTGGGGTTGCCCTCGGCGCGGAAGAGATTGCCTGCGGAGATCATGAAGACGAGAAAGGGGATGGTGAAGAGATAAACGGTGAAGTACTCCCCGGCCGGCGGAAGGATCTCCTCCGTGGCGCCGAAGAGCCGCAGGATCGTGTCGTGGAAGGCGAGCCCGGGCAGGAGGACCGCGGCGCCGATGAAGAGGGAAAGGAAGATGATCTGCCCGGCCGTCCGGCTTGCCGTCTCGGCGTCCCCCGCGCCCAGCATCCGGGCCGCGTAGGAACCGGCCCCCACCCCGGTGCCGACGCCGAACCCGCTGAAGAGCATCTGGATCGGGAAGGCGATGGTCACCGCGGCGATGGTCTGGGGACCCAGGCGCGAGAGCCAGAAGACGTCGATGAAGTTGTAGAACGCCATCACCAGCATGGCCGTGATGGAAGGCAGGCTCATTTTCCAGAGGAGCGGACCGACGGGTTCGGTGCGAAGGTCGAGCTGTGGTTTCTTCATCGGGTGTTTGACGGCTCGGGCCGATCCGGTTATAAGGACGTGGGCAGGCTAACACGGCATCGGGCAAAAAGCAATGCGGCCATCGGTCGTACCGCATGGGTCCCCTCTGCTTGAGAGGCTGTGTCGCAATATTGAAAAACGCCGAAATCATGTCATTCCCGCGGAAGCGGGAATCCAGAACTCTTTGAAAAGACCGGATTCCGCATCGCGCTGCGCTCGTGCGGAATGACAACAACGGTCGACTTTCTCACACTTCATCCCTTAACATACAAGGGCAAGGGTGAGGGTCATGATGATACCGTTCCTTTGATCAGAAAGCGGGGCGAGGGGGGCAGAAATGAGGAGCGGCCGTAGAGGCAGCAAACAACAAGACATTTGATTGAAACGCATGGAAACACGAGCGGGCTACAACCTCATCGTCATCCTCGGCGCCACGGCCTCGGGCAAGACGCGGCTTGCCGCGAGGCTGGCCGCCCGGATCGGCGCGGAGCTGATCTCCGCCGACTCGCGCCAGGTCTACCGGGGCATGGACATCGGCACGGGCAAGGACCTCTCGGAGTACGTCGTCGACGGCGTCCGTGTCCCCTATCACCTCATCGACGTGGCCGAGCCCGGCCACCTCTTCAGCGTCTTCGAGTTCCAGCAGCGCTTCTACGACTGCTTCCGCGAAATCTCGTCGCGGCAACGGATGCCGATCCTCGTCGGCGGGACGGGACTCTACATCGAGTCGGTCCTGAGGGAGTACCGCATGCTTCCCGTTCCGGAGGACGAGTCGTTGAGGGGTGAACTGTCCAGCAAAAGCATGGAAGAACTGGCCGCGATGCTCCTGCACCTCAACCCCGCGCTGCACAACACGACGGACCTCACGGGCCGGAAGCGCCTCGTCCGGGCCATCGAGATCGCCGTGCACACGGCCGGGCAGGGTACGCAGGACGTCATCGAGCGTCCTGACATTGTGCCCCTGGTCGTCGGCATCCGGTGGGAGCGGGCCGTCCTGCGCGAGCGGATCACAAAGCGGCTCAAGGAACGTCTGGGGCAAGGGATGATCGAGGAGGTGCAGCGGCTCCGGGACGCGGGGGTGTCCTGGGAGCGCCTCGACGAGATGGGCCTGGAGTACCGGTACGTGAGCCTCTACCTGCGCGGGGAGCTGGCATACGAGGAGATGTTCCGGACGCTCAACACCCGCATCCACCAGTTCGCCAAGCGTCAGGACACGTGGTTCCGGGGGATGGAGCGTCGGGGGGTTGCCGTCCACTGGATCGAGGGGGCCGACGAAACGGCATTGTGGGAGATTGTAAGAAGACTGTGCCGCGGCGTCATCGCGAAGGAGCGAGGCGACTGAACCCATCGAGGATGACCTCGCAAGGATTGAGATTGCCGCGCACGTCCGTCGCTGCCCGGAAACAGCTCGAACCGATCAGGGAAGAGCCCCCTCGATGCCCCTTTTCCAAAGAGACGGCGTCGCAATTCCGATGTGGTCATTCCGCACGAGCGCAGCGCGATGCGGAATCCGGTCTTTTCAAAGAGTTCTGGATTCCCGCTTCCGCGGGAATGACATGATTTCGGCGTTTTTCAATATTGCGGTACAGCCTCGAATGGGGGAAGATTCAGGTATCGTTTGCTTACGTCTCGCCCAGGTAGGCCTTTCGCACCCGTTCGTCGCGCAGCAGGTCCTTGCCGGTGCCTTCCAGGACGATCTCGCCCGTTTCGAGCACGTAGCCGTAATCGGCCACGTTGAGGGCCGCCATGGCGTTCTGCTCGATGAGGAGGATCGTGGTGCCCTCCCGGTGAATCTTCATGATCACCCGGAAAACCTCGCGGATCAGCAGGGGGGCGAGCCCCAGGGAGGGCTCGTCGAGCAGGAGCAGCTTGGGCCTCGACATCAGGGCGCGGCCGAGGGCGAGCATCTGCTGCTCGCCGCCCGAGAGCGTGGCCGCCGGCTGGTCCCGGCGCTCGAGCAGCCGCGGGAAGGTCTGGAAGATCCACTCGATGTCCCGCTCGATCTCCCCCCTGTCGTCGCGCCCGTAGGCCCCCATGAGCAGGTTCTCGTGCACGCTGAGATTGACGAAGACGCGCCGGCCCTCGGGGGCCATGGCGATGCCCTCGCGGGCGATCCGGTGCGGCGCGATGCCGGTGATGACCCGTCCCAGGTAGCGGATGGAGCCGCCCGTGACCGGGACGAGACCGCAGACGGCCCGCAGCAGGGTGCTCTTGCCGGCGCCGTTGGCCCCCACGAGGGTCACGATCTTCTCCTCCGGCACGTGGAGGGTGACGCCTTTCAGGGCGTGAATCCCGCCGTAGTGGACATCCAGCCCCTCGACCCTAAGCACTCTGCACCTCCCCGAGGTAGGCCTCGATGACCCTGGGATCGTTCTGGATCTGATGAGGGGTTCCCTCGGCGATGGTGGTGCCGTAGTCCAGGACCTTGATCCGCTCGCAGATCTCCATGACGAACTTCATGTCGTGCTCGATGAGAAACACCGTGAGGTCGTAGTCCTTGCGCAGCCTCAGGATGAGTTGGAGCAGCTCCTGCGTCTCGCTGGGGTTCATGCCGGCGGCCGGCTCGTCGAGCAGCAGCAGCCGGGGCCCCGTGGCCAGGGCCCGCGCGATCTCCAGCCTCCGCTGCTTGCCGTAGGGCAGGGAGGTGGACTTCTCCCGGGCCACGTCCTCGAGACCCACTTCCCGAAGGAGTTTCATGGCCCCTTCGACCATCATGCGCTCCTCGCGTCGGTAGAGCGGGAGCCGCAGGGTGGCGCCGATGAAGGTGGAACGGATGCGGCAGTGAAATCCGATCATGACGTTCTCGATGACGGAGAGCTCCGAGAAGAGGCGGATGTTCTGGAAGGTCCGGGCGATGCCGGCCTTCGTGATCCGGTTGGCCTTCCTGCCGCCGATGGGGTTGCCCTGGAAGCGGATCGTGCCTTCCGTCGGCACGTAGTAGCCGGCGATCGTGTTGAACACGGTCGTCTTGCCCGCGCCGTTGGGGCCGATGAGCCCGACGATCTCGCCCTTCTCGAGCTCGAGATTGAAGTCGTTGACGGCCACGAGGCCGCCGAACTTCATGGTGAGATGTTCGACCGACAGCACGCTCATCGGGGGCGACCTCCGATGCCGAGTTTTCCGCACAGCACGTTCCAGCTGAACTCCCGTGTTCCCATGATGCCGTGCCGGGCGAAGATCATCAGAAGGATGAGGATGCACGAGAAGATGACCATGCGCATCCCCGGGATGCCGGGGATCTCGACAAATCCGAGGTTCATCGGCTCGTCGAGGAACCGCAGGGCCTCGCCGCCCCAGGTGACGAGGACGGCGGCGATGATGGAGCCCGTGATGCTGCCGAGGCCGCCCGCCACGATGATGATCAGCAGGTTGAAGGTCAGGAAGAAGGTGAAGAGCGTGGGCGAGATCGTCGTGATCAGGTGGGCGAGCAGCCCCCCGCCGACACCCTCGAAGAAGGCGCTCGTGGTGAAGGCGAGCATCTTGTGCCAGTAGGTGTTGATCCCGACGGCCTCGGCCGCCGCCTCGTCGTACTTGACGGCCTTCATCGCCATGCCGTAGCTGCTGCGGACCATGCGGGAAATGAAGAAGACCGTGACGATCGCGAACCCCCACGACCACCACAGGTTCGTGTGCTCGGCGATCCCCTTGAGGCCCAGCGGCCCGTTCGTGATGCTCTGGGTGTTGTTGGCGATGACGCGGACGACCTCGCCGAACCCCAAGGTGACGATGGCCAGGTAATCGCCCCGGACGCGGAAGACGGGAAAGCCCATGAGAAACCCGAAAAAGGCCGTCACCAGGCCGGCCGCCAGCAGCGAGACGACGAAGGGCGTCGTGATCACGCTCAGGGGCCAGATGCAGGGCTCGATGATGAACGACATCTCCTTCTCGAGCGGCGTGAGCGTGAGCAGGGCCGAGGTGTAGGCGCCGATGGCCACGAAGGCGTTGGGCTCGAGCGAGAACTGGCCCGTCACGCCGTTGATCAGGTTGTAACTCACGGCGAGGATGATGAAGATCGCGCAGTTGTTCAGGATCCGGATCGTGTAGTCCGAGCTCGACGTGTCGGCCGCGTAGAGGAGCACGATCAGCAGCGCCGTGCCCCCGACCGATAGCAGCTGGTTTCTGCGATGGTTCGAATCCATGGCTATTCCGGCAGTTTCGTCCCCAGCAGCCCCGTGGGGCGGAAGAGGAGGATGAGGATCAGAATGGCGAAGGCGATGGCGTCCCGGTAGCCCGCCATCTCCGGCATAAGGGCCACGAGAAGGATCTCCGCGATCCCGAGCAGAAGCCCCCCCAGCATGGCGCCCGTGACGTTGCCGATGCCCCCGAGGACGGCCGCCACGAAGGCCTTGAGCCCCGGGATGATGCCCATGAGCGGGTTGATCTCGGGGTAGCGCATCGCCCACATGATCCCGCCCGCCGCCGCCGCCGCGGACCCCACGGCGAAGGTGATCGAAATGATCCGGTTGACATCCACCCCCA
>JAGPKU010000035.1:15655-22511 GCA_018053845.1 Syntrophobacterales bacterium | reverse complement strand
CGTCCCCGACCCTGTCCTTGCGGACGAAGGCCTGGATCCGGCCCTTGCGGTCCTGCAGGGCGACGAAGGCCCCCTTGCCGAAGCTCCGGATCGCCATGATCCTCCCGGCGACGGCGAAGCGCTCGGTGACCCGTTCCAGCGCCTCGTTGTCCATTTGGCCGAAGGCCTCGTGGATCTGCGCGGAGAGGTGGGTCACCTTCGCGTCGTTGGGGTATGCCTCCAGACCCGAAGCGGCAAGCGCCTCGATTTTTTCCCGTCTGACCTTCAAGAGATCCCTGTCTTCCATCGTCCGTCCCCGGAAGTGCCGATCCGCAATCGGTTTTTCTCGTCTTCACACAGCGACAAAGTGAATTTGACTATATTTTTTTTCCCCCCGTGTCAAGGATGATTTGGCCGGGGCCGCCCCCGCGGCGTCGCCTCCGCCAGGCAGGCCGGGGAGGCCGCGGGGGGATGAGGGGCAGAAAAGCATTGACAAAACAAGCATCTGGTAATAGTATTCCCTCTCTTTTCAGCTTGACGCCAGGGGGAAGGTTGCTGCACAGCTCTATGGAACGGACACTGATCACCGGCGGTGCGGGCTTTCTCGGAAGCCACCTGTGCGATTATCTGCTCGAAAAAGGTCACGAGGTCATCTGCATCGACAACCTGCTCACCGGGGACATGGAGAACGTCTCCCACCTGCTGGGACACGAGCGGTTCCGCTTCATCCGATACGATGTGACGCATTACCTGCATGTCGACGGGCCGCTGGACAACATCCTGCACTTCGCCTCGCCCGCAAGTCCGATCGATTACCTGAAAATGCCCATCCAGACCCTGAAGGTGGGTTCCCTGGGCACGCACAAGGCCCTCGGGCTGGCGAAGGCCAAGGGGGCCCGGTTTCTCTTGGCCTCTACGTCGGAGTGCTACGGGGACCCCCTGGTCCACCCTCAGCGGGAGGACTACTGGGGAAACGTCAACCCCGTGGGGCCCCGGGGCGTCTACGACGAGGCGAAGCGCTTCGCCGAGGCCATGACGATGGCCTACCACCGCTACCACGGGGTGCAAGTCCGGATCGTGCGGATTTTCAACACCTACGGTCCGCGCATGCGGCTCAACGACGGGCGGGCGCTTCCCGCGTTCATGGGCCAGAGCCTCAGGGGGGAGGACCTGACCGTCTTCGGCGACGGCACCCAGACCCGCAGCTTCTGCTACGTCGACGACCTGGTCGAAGGGATCTTCCGCCTTCTGAATTCCGAAGAAACATACCCGGTCAACCTGGGCAACCCCGACGAGATCACGCTGCTCGAGCTGGCCCGCCGGGTGCTCGCAGTGACCGGGTCGGCAAGCGGGATCGTGTTCCGGGAGCTGCCCGAGGACGACCCGAAGGTCAGGCAGCCCGACATCGGGAAGGCGAGGGCCCTCCTGGGCTGGGAGCCGCGGGTGACGCTCGACGAGGGCCTGCGGCGCGTGCTGCCGTATTTCAGGAGCAAGGTGACGTAGCCCCCTGCCGGTCGAAAAGGCATGCCGCCCTGTGCATTCGTCACAGGCCGAGCGGGATGACCGCGAAGCGCGGAAGAGCAGAAGTGAGGAAGCGCGGACAGGAAAAGAACCTTTCCTCCATGCCGAGCTCCCGCTTTTCCCAACTTCCTCACTTCGCAGCGGCTTGCGGAGGCTTTGCTTCAAGGCATTGCAAGAAGGACACGGAAAGCAGTGGACAGGACGATGAAGAGGCCCGTGAGCCGCGGGCGAGCCCTGGAGATCATCGGGAAATACCCCGCCGCGCGGGTGCTCGTCATCGGCGATCTCATGGTGGATCATTTCATCTGGGGCAAGGTCTCCCGGATCTCGCCCGAGGCGCCGGTCCCCGTCGTCGAGGTGACGAAGGAGAACCTCATGATGGGCGGCTCCGGCAACGTGGTGAGCAACATCCACGCCATGGGAGGCAACGTCGCCGTTGCGGGGGTCATCGGCTCCGACGGGATGGGGGACTGGCTCAAGGCGAGGCTGCAGCAGATGGACGTCGACACGGGCGGGCTCGTGCGGGAAAGCGAGCGGCCCACGACGGTCAAGACGCGGATCGTCGCCCACGGGCAGCAGATGGTCCGATACGACCGGGAGAGCCGGTTCGGGGTCCGGCCCGAGAGCGCCGACCTCATCGTCCGCTACGTCGCCTCCGTCCTCGACGGTCTGCAGGCCGTCGTGATCTCCGATTACAACAAGGGGATCGTGACGGAGCGCCTCCTGGACGGGATCCGCGGGGCCGTCGCGGGGCGCCGGATCCCGGTTTGCGTGGACCCGAAGCGCAGCGATTTCTCCGTGTACAGGGATTTCGACGTCATCACGCCCAACCATCACGAGGCGGGACGCGCCGTGGGGGTGGAGAACACGCACGAGCTCAACGAGGGCCGCCGTACCGAGATCGCCCGGATCGGGCGGGAGATCATGAGGCGGTTCGGGTTCCGGGCGGTGCTCATCACGCGCGGCGAGGCGGGCATGGACCTCTTCGAGCGCGGCGGGAAGGATGTGCACATCCCCGCCGAGGCCCGGGAGGTGTTCGACGTGACCGGCGCGGGGGACACGGCCATCGGGATCTTCGCCCTCTCGCTGGCCTCCGGGGCATCCTTCCGCGAGGCGGCCTACCTCGCCAACAAGGCGGCCGGAATCGTCGTGGGCAAGATCGGCACGGCCACGGTGTCGCCGGCGGAGCTCAAACGAGCGGTGTAGGCGACAGAACAAACAAGTATGCAGGTCCTTTTTCTGCAGCCTGCGGCCTGCAGCCTTGGGCGGCGCCGCGGGCAAGCCTGAAACAGGCAACAGGGTACAGACGAGGTAGAGAGGGAGTTGAGCAAGCCGCGCGAGCCCGACCCCGTGAAGCTGTTCGTGAGCGTCATCGCCGCCGATCGGGGCCGGATGGCGGAGGTGATCGGGGAACTCGCCGGGGCCTTCGGGCAGCCGGATTTCGTGAGCGAGGTTTTGCCCTTCGAGTACACGGACTATTACACCGCGGAGATGGGCACGGGGCTCGTCCGGCGGTTCGTGACCTTTGAGCGGCTGATCCGGCCGGAAGAGCTCCCCGCCGTCAAGCTCTGCACGAATGCCCTCGAGGAGCGCTTCTCGGAGGGCGGGGCCCGGCGGGTCAACATCGACCCCGGCTACGTGGCCAGGCAGCACTTCATCCTGGCCACGGGGAAGGGTTACTCCCACCGGCCCTACATCGGCCGGGGCATTTACGCGGACCTGACGCTCGAGTACCGCAGGGAGACCTACCGGCCCTTCGTTTGGACCTACCCGGACTACCGGGCCCCGGAGACCCTGGAGATGCTCAACGGGCTGCGGAAGCGATATGTGATGCAGTTGAAAAACAGGCAAAAGGCGTAAGGCATAAGGCGAAAGGCGAAAGGCAGACACCTTCAGCCCTCAGCCCTACGCCATGCGCCGGGAGTTTTTATGTTAAGCATGACCGGTTACGGGAGGGCGGAGGCGCTGATCGAAGGGCGCAAGTGGATCATCGAGATCAAGTCGCTCAACCACCGCTACATCGAGATCATCACCCGCCTGCCCAACGCGCTGTCCTCCCTCGAGGTGGACATCAAGAAGCGGGTCGGCGAGCGGATTTTCCGGGGGCGCATCGAGGTGAGCGTCCAGGCCGACGCGGAAACCGGCGGCGAGGGCGGCATCCAGTACAGCCTGAACCTGCCGCTGCTCCGGAACTACCACTCGCTTCTCCTGAAGATCAAGGAGGAGCTGGGACTCGAGGACGCCATCGAGCTGAAGACCCTGGTGCGTTTCAAGGAGATCTTCGTGCCCTCGGAGACCCGCTTCGATCCGGCGGCGGCCTGGGGAAAACTCCAGGAGACCCTCGACGAGGCCCTCGATGCCCTCATCCGGATGCGCCGGGCGGAAGGCGAGATCCTCCAGAAGGATTTCCTGGCGCGGCTCGACACCCTGCGGCGCCACATGGATTCGGCCAAGGCCCGGGCGCCCCGGACCGTCCTGGAGTCCAAGCAGCGACTGCAGGAGAGGATCCGGGAGCTGACGGAGGGGCTCGAGATGGACCCTGCGCGCCTGAGCCAGGAAGTGGCCCTGCTGGCGGAGAAGAGCGACATCACCGAGGAGATCGTGCGTTTCGAGAGCCACGTAACCCAGATGGAAAAGCTCCTCAGGAGCGGTGACGCGATCGGGCGAAAGCTCGACTTCCTGCTGCAGGAGATGGGCCGCGAGGTCAACACGCTGGGCTCCAAGAGCAACGACATCGCGATCGCGCAGGACGTCATCGAACTCAAGAGCGAGCTGGCCAAGATGAGGGAGCAGGCCCTGAATGTCGAGTAGCGGCGTGCCGGCGGAAGGGATCATCGTCGCGGTGACGGGCCCCTCGGGGTCCGGCAAGACCTCCGTCTGCAAGGCGCTGCTGGCGATGTTCCCCCGGCTCCGGTTTTCCGTCTCCCTGACGACGAGGCCGCCCCGGCCTTCGGAGGTGGACGGCGAGGATTATCATTTCGTCTCCGAGGCCGAGTTCCGCGAGCGGATCCGGCGGGGTGACCTGATCGAGTGGGCCGAAAATTACGGTCATCTCTACGGGACCTCCCGCGAGGCCCTGGAGCAAGCCCTGAAGGGGCACGACCTGCTGCTGGACGTGGACACCCGCGGGGCCCGGGCGCTGAAGAAGGCCTGGCCGGGCGGCCTGTTCGTGTTCATCGTCCCGCCCTCGATCGAAGAGCTCGAGCGGCGCCTCAGGGACCGGGGCTCGGAGACCGAGGAGACGATCCGGCGGCGCTTCGACAACGCGGTCCGTGAGATCCGCGAGATCGTGTGGTATGATTACATTATTATAAACGACGAGCTGGATGCGGCTATCGACCGCCTGCGGGCCGTGTACCTTGCGGCAACGTGCAGGCGGGAGCGCATGATGGAAAAGATCAAACCGTTCTTCGATCGACCCGGAGGTGTGTAGATATGGCCAGAGTAACCGTTGAGGATGCGCTGAAAAACGCGAGGAACCGCTTTGCCCTCGTGATCCTGGCGGGCCAGCGGACCCGCCAGCTGCTCAAGGGGTCGAAGCCCCTGGTGGACGACCGGGACAACAAGCCCGTGGTCACGGCGCTTCGCGAGATCGCGGCGGGCAAGGTGAGATACGCCCACCCGGAACTGCTCGACAAGGTCGAGGAGCAGGCCCGGCAGATCGGCGACGACATGGGGTTCATCGGGGACGAGGATGACTCCGAGTGACGATGCGCGCTCGCGCCTGATCTTCGCCCTCGACATGGGGGACGGCATCGACGAGACCCTGCAGTGGGTCGAGCGGCTGCGCGGCCGCGTCGGGGTCTACAAGATCGGAAAGGAGGCCTTCACGCACTTCGGTCCCGAGATCGTCCGGCGCATCATGGGACTCGGGGGCCGGGTCTTCCTCGATCTGAAGTTCCACGACATCCCCAACACGGTCGCCAGGGCCGCCGAGGGGGCCGTCAGGCTCGGGGTGGCCATGTTCAACCTCCACGCCCTCGGCGGGCGGGAGATGATGGAGATGACCGTTCAGGCGGCGCAGAAGGCGGCCCGGGAGACGGGCGTGCCGATGCCGCTGGTCCTGGCGGTCACCGTGCTCACCAGCCTCAACGACCGCGACCTCGCCGAGCTGGGATTCCGGCAGAGCACCCGGGCGTTGGCGACGCACCTGGCCGCGGCGGCCCGCCGGGCCGGCATGGGGGGCGTCGTGGCCTCCCCCCGGGACATCCTTTCCATCCGGGAGGCCTGCGGGCCCGATTTTGCCATCGTGACGCCCGGTATCCGCCTGGCCGGCGACGGGGTGGAGCAGGACGATCAGAAGCGGATCGACACCCCCCGCGAGGCGATCCGCAACGGTGCCGATTACATCGTCGTGGGTCGGCCCATCCGCCTGGCCAGAGACCCCGCCGAGGCGGCCGAACGCATCGTCGAGGAGATCGCCCTGGGGCTGGCGGACCGGAAGTAAACCCGGTCTATCCCGTCTTTCCGGTCCTTTCCGTCGCGGCTCCTGCGGATCCATGCTCTTCGGGTTTGCCTTTAGCCACAGGCCATTTTTTATCATGCAGGTCATCTACGGCATCCATCCCGTCCTGGAGACCCTCCGAAGCGAGGCCGGAGACATCCGCAGGATCGTCGTCGCCGAGGGCCGCCGCGGCGGGGGTGTGAAGCGGATCCTGGAGCTTGCAGCGGCCCGGGGCATCGCGGTGGACGTCCGCCGGAGGGAGGATCTCGACCGCCAGGCAGGCACCGCCGCCCACCAGGGCGTGCTGTGCCTCTGCGGGGAGTTTGTCTACGCAACCCTCGACGACATCGTCGCCAACCGCCACCCGGCCTTTCCGGGGAGCCTCGTCCTGCTGCTCGACGGGATCGAGGACCCCCGGAACCTGGGCTCCCTGGTCCGGTCGGCCCACTGCTTCGGCGCAAACGGGGTGGTGATCCCCCGGGACCGGGCCTGCGGCGTCACCCCCGCCGTTCTCAAGGCCTCGGCCGGTGCGGCCGGCCACCTGCCGGTTGCCCGGGTCGTCAATCTCAGCCAGGCCATCGAATTTCTCAAAGAAAAGGGGTTCTGGATCTACGGGGCCGACGCCGGTGCGGACACCGGCCTGGGGTCGGCGCGCTTCGCAGGGGACATCGGCCTCGTGATGGGAAGCGAGGGCAGGGGCATAAGGCCGCTCGTGCGGAAGCACTGCGACGTCCTTCTTTCCATCCCCCTGTTCGGCAAGGTCGATTCCCTGAACGTCTCCGTCGCCGCCGGGATCCTCCTGCACGAGATCCGCCGCCGAACGACTCCCCGCTGAGCGGGGCGGCATCCCGCCGACAAGAAGGTAAGAAGGTGAGAGGGTAAGAACGTTGGTTGAGCCCGAGGCCGGCGCTT